>CAZWXH010000022.1:0-8604 GCA_964637725.1 uncultured Coprobacillus sp.
TTAAGGTCCGCAGGATTTTAAGTCCTGTGCGTCTACCAGTTTCGCCACCTGGGCAACTTATGGAGGTTCCAGCCGGACTCGAACCGACGATGACAGAGTTGCAGTCTGTAGCCTTACCAACTTGGCTATGGAACCAATTTTTCCGTTGCTCAAATAGTATATAATATTTTAGATATTAATGCAATAGTTTTTTATAAAAAAGAACCATTTTAAGCCTTCCAAATCAAAAAAGAAATGTTATGATGAAGTTTTTTCACCATAACATTTTCTCTCTTTGTTTCTTACTTAATCATTTCGACATTTTTCGTTATTTAAGTTTCATAGCTTGGAATTGATTACTATAAATACTTCTTACTTTTTCTTCTTGATAACGGAAAATCTCATCATTTTTTCCAATACGGATACTGTATGCAGAAATTCCTTTATAAGTATCTTCTGAAGCTTTTTTTGCAGCTTTCTTATTTGAAGTTAAGTATCCTACTTCTTCTGTATTTCTTAATGCATTTTCATCACTGATCATAAAGTTAATGAATTCCATAGCTAGTTTTGTATTTTCACATTCCTTACTCACAACAAAACCATCAAACCAATAATTTGTTCCTTCAGTTGGCATATAGAATCCCATATCTTCATTTTCAGCCATAACTGCTGCAGCATCACCTGAATACATGACAGCCATAGCTTTTTCACTATTCTTCATAGCATCAATTGTATCGTCAGCAGCATATGTTGGGTTCATTGTTTTCTTTTGTTCAACTAACCAATCAAAAGCTTTATTGATTTCATCTTCATTTGTTGTATTCATTGAATACCCTAATGCTTTTAAAGCAACCATAAATGAATCTCTTTCAGAATCATACATATAAATATTTCCTTTATATGTTGGATTTCTTAAAACTTCCCATCCGGCATTTAAATCTTTTTCAGCAACCTTTGTTTTATCATAAACAATCCCTACGTTTCCATAGAAATAAGGAACCCAGTAATCATTCTTTGAATCAAATTCTTGATTAAGAATTGAATTATCCAAACTATCTTTATTTGTCATGACTGACCAATCAATTTTTTGTAATAAATCTTCTTGAATAAGTTTTTCAATCATATAATCAGAAGGAACCATAACATCATAACGATTTCCGCCTAATTTTGTATACATAATTTCATTTGATTCAAACATTTCATAAACAACTTCACAATCAAATTTCTTTTCAAAATCACTAATAACATCCTTATCTACATATTCACCCCAGTTAAATACTTTTAAAGTATTTTTAGGATTTGAACTTCCACATCCAACTAATGTTGTTAAAGACATAACAGATACTAATACTAATTTAAATAGTTTTTTCATTTAATCTTTCCCCTTTTTTCTTTACTAAAATATATGGTATAAACGTCCCAATTAAGACAGCTAATAAGATAACAACTAACACTATCGTTGATAAAGCATAAATACTAGGATTCATCCTTTTAGACATGTTATACACAACTATCGAAATATTTTCGACTCCATTCCCACTGACAAAATATGAAATAATAAAATCATCAAATGACATTGTAAATGCTAATAATGCCCCTGCAACAATTCCTGGTTTAATTTGTGGAATAATAACCTTTGTTAAGGTTTGAAAAGGCGTAGCACCTAAATCCATTGCTGCATCAGCCAGATTGACATCCAATTGTTTAACCTTAGGTAAAACATTTGTAATAACATAAGGAGTACAAAATGCTATATGAGCAAGCAACATTGTCATATATCCTTTTTCTACATTAATAAATGTAAAAAGGATCATTAATGAAATTGCTGTGACAATCTCTGGATTCATAATTGGCAAATTATTAATCTGTAAAATCGTTGTTCTGACAACCTTTTTTGACTTACTTAATGCTATTGCAGTGATTGTCCCTAAGATAGTTGAGACAACAGTTGCTATAATTGCTACCGTTACTGAAACCATTACCGCATCTAATAACTGTGAGTTGCCAAACAATGCTTCATACCAACGAAATGAAAAACCTTTGAAGTTCGATAACGACTTCGCATCGTTGAACGAAAAGAATGCCATGATCAATAAAGGCATATACAGAAACATCAGACACAAACTAATGGGTAGTATTTTTGCGAGTTTTCTTTCTTTTAACATGACGCATGATACCTCCTTCATCTTGGTCTTCTTGACTATTTGTTTTCTTCTCAACTTTGAAAATCAAAGCCATCAAAGCAACAACAACCGCCGCAAGAATCAATGATACGGCACTACCAAAGTGCCAGTTTCCAACCGTAATAAACTGTTGCTCAATAAAGTTTCCAATCAGTGAATACTGTCCGCCACCTAACATTCTAGGAATAACAAATGCACTAATCGCTGGTAAGAAAACCATCGTAATACCAGTCAACACCCCTCCTAAAGATAATCTAAAAGTGACTTTAAAGAAAGTTTGAATTCTTGAAGCTCCTAAATCCATTGAAGCTTCAATCAATGATTGATCCATGCTTGTTAATGATGTATGAATCGGTAATATCATAAAAGGTAAAAAGTTATAAACCATCCCAATGATAACCGCAAAATCAGTGTACATCATATTAATAGGACCAATTCCAAACATTTCTAACATATTATTAATAATTCCATTATTACCTAAAATACTAACCCATGCATAAGTTCTCATCAATAGATTAATCCAAGTTGGAATAGTTATTAATAAAATCAAAACTGTTTGAGTAGATGTTTTACACTTAGAAATCATATATGCGATTGGATAGCCAATCAAAAAACATATAAATGTCGTAATTGTTCCTAAAACTAAAGAACGTATTAAAACTGATAAAAATAATGGATCCATAAACTTAAAGAAGTTTTCAAAAGTAAAAGTAAATGTAGTAATCGCATTGCCCTTTGATGTTAAAGCATAAAATGCGATTAACATCATGGGAACAATTGTTAAAACAAATAACCATACACAATATGGCGTAACAAGCCTTCTAAACTGCCTCATTAATATGTTCCCAACTTTTCCATTACATGAATATCTTCAGGCCAAAAATCTAAATTCACTTTTTTTCCAACTTCACTAATATCAGTCGTATGAACTTTATACATACGATTGATTGTTTCTACCATTATTTCATAATGAACACCTTTAAACACAATCGATGAAACAACACCAGCAATCTTTCCTTGTCCATCTTCAACAATATCTAAATCTTCTGGTCTTAAAACAATATCAACATCTTGTAGTTCATCAAACCCTTTATCAACACAAACAAATTGTTGATCATCAAATTCAACCAAAAAATCTTTTATAAATCTTCCTTCAACAATATTAGACTCACCTATAAATTGAGCAACAAAACGGTTTTCAGGCTCATTATAAATATCTGTCGGTGTGCCTATTTGTTGAATCGCTCCATCATTCATAACAACGATAGTATCAGACATTGTGAGTGCCTCTTCTTGATCATGAGTAACATATATAAAAGTGATACCAACTTCTTTTTGAATGTTTTTCAACTCTATTTGCATTGCTTTTCTAAGTTTTAAATCTAATGCTCCTAAAGGCTCATCTAATAACAGGACTTTAGGTTCATTGACCAATGCTCTCGCTATTGCCACACGTTGTTGTTGTCCTCCAGATAATTGAGAGATATTTCTTTTCTCATAACCATTTAAACCAACTAAATCTAGGATTCGCATAACTTTTTGCGAGACTATATCTTTATCCATTTTCTTAATCTTTAAACCAAAAGCAATATTATCAAAAACATTCATATGTGGAAATAATGCATATTTTTGAAATACTGTATTTAATTCTCTTTTATAAGGAGGAAGTGAAGATATATCAATACCATCAAATAATACTTCTCCTGAACTTGCTTCTTCAAAACCACCCATAATACGAAGCGTTGTTGTTTTACCACATCCACTTGGTCCAAGTAAAGTGATAAACTCGTTTTCATATATATCTAAGTGAATTCCTTTTAAAACAACTTGTCCATTGAATTCCTTAGTTAAATTATTAAGTTCAATTAATTTTTTCATAAAATAATCCTCTCTTAAAACAATGGAGGTGTTGAAATCCAAATCACTCTTGCCATTGTTTCATTTAAATTCTCAATATAATGGGTTCTATTCCCTTTAAAGTAAAAAGTTTCACCTTTTTTAACTGTATATTCTTTTTGTCCATAATGGAGTTTAATCTTACCCGCAATAATATAACCAAACTCTTCCCCTTCATGAGGTTCCATAACCATGGATGAATGACCTTTTTCTAATTCTATCAAAATTGGTTCCATATCATTCTTTTGAGCATTTGGTACAATATAATTAATAACATAATCATCTTGAGTATTCACAAAATAATCATCTTTAGTAAAAACAATTTGTTCATCCTGTGATTCATTAAAGAATTCATGTAAGGACGTCCCTAATGCTTCTAATATATCTTCAAGTGTCGCAATTGATGGAGATGTTAAATCTCTTTCCAATTGTGATAAAAAACCCTTTGTTAGCTCACTTCTGTTTGCTAACTCTTCTAAGGTCAGTTGAGATGCAATACGTAGTCTTTTTATTTTTCCACCAATATTCATAGTTTCACCCCTGTTTACTTATATCAAACTTAATGTTTACTTTACAAAACATAATAATTATACAAAAATAATATAAAAAATCAATATATTTTTAAACTTTTTGTTTAATATATCAAACTTTTAATCACAAAAAATAATTCCATTATGATATGGAATTACTTTTCTAAATTTTCTCTACGTTTTGTCGACTCTCTAAACATCACTTTTAATGCTTCTTCGTCATGATCATGAAGTGCTTTTTTTAATAAATCAAATTGTTTTTCAAAAGCCTCCATAGATGCTAATAAATAATCTTTGTTGTTTAAAAACAACTCTGACCATAAATCCTCATTGATATTAGCGATACGCGTTAAATCTCTAAATGAATCACCTATGTATTTCCCGGTTTTGTATTTTTGGGAATCACTGTTAATTAACGCTACAGCTAAGGTGTGTGGCAACTGTGATGTAAAGGAAATGATTTCATCATGATCATAAGGACTCATAATTTTAACACTTTTAAATCCTAATTGACTTACAAAGTCACACATAAATTCAATTGATTCTTTTTTATTTTTTTGATGTTCAATAACAATGTAATTGGCATTATGAAATACTTTTTTATTCGCATATTCATACCCTTTTTTCTCTCTACCAGCCATCGGATGTCCACTTACATACTCAACATCATCTCCAACTATTGATAAAGCAGTTTCTAAGAAGTATGATTTAATACCGACTACATCACTAACAATACTCCCTTTTTTAAAGTTATGTTTTTTTATAAACTCTAGGACAAGTGATGGATATAAACATATGATAGTCAAATCACTTTTAGAAATGATTTCATGACCATCAGTATAACCTTCAATAATATAGCCTTCTTCTTTGGCTTTAGCTAATGTTTGTAGGTTTGTATCAATCCCGTAAACTTCATGACCTAGCCCATGCATTGCTTGAACATAACTTCCACCAATAACACCTAAACCAACTACTGTAATTATCATATGGCCTCCTTATAAGAAAACCTGCGTTTATGCAGGTCTACCTTCTTCTAGTAATTTTAACTTATAATCTAATAATTTTTTAGTTAAATCAACATAATAAATATGTGGATATTCTAATCTAAAGACTTCGTCCCATAATAATTGTTTTTGTTCATAAGAATACTTTCTAATTTCTTCTAATGTATATTCAGGATAAACACATTTTCCATTATCAAAAACAATCGTTTGTAAAGGTTTTATAGTATATGTTCCAGCATAAATTTTTTTGTTTTTCCAAACATTTGATTGATGATAAATCATCAAATCTTCATTTTCATTTAATTCTTCATCATAAAATGCAATAACATCACCAATCGCTTTATTGGTTTCATTTTCAATCAAACGATAGACTTTTTTATATCCTGGGTTCGTTATTTTATCTGTGTTTTCTGATATTTTTATTTTAGGAATAACTTGATTATCTTTAGTGATAGCTGCTAGTTTATAAACACCACCAAACACTGGTGAAGATTTAGATACAATCATATTTTCACCAACACCAAATGAATCAATTTTAGCACCTTGTTCTAAAACTGAACGAATCAAATATTCATCTAAAGAATTTGAAACAGTTATCTTACAGTCAGGTAATCCAGCAATATCAAGCATCATTCTTGCCTTCTTTGTTAAATAAGCTATATCACCACTATCTAAACGAATTCCTTTTAATCTTTTTCCCATTGGTTCTAATACTTCTTTTGCGATTCTAATAGCATTAGGTACCCCACTCTTTAAAGTATCATATGTATCGACAAGCAAAACACAAGCATCAGGATATGTCTTGGCATATGCTTCAAAAGCTTGAAATTCACTATCAAACGATTGAACAAAGGAATGTGCCATTGTCCCTAAAACCGGAATGCCAAAAGCTTTACCAGCAGAAATAGTAGCAGTTCCATCTACGCCCCCTATATAGGCAGCTCTAGCTCCATAATGAGCACCATCATATCCTTGCGAACGTCGTGCTCCAAACTCCATGACAGCACGTCCCTTTGCCTCTTGACAAATACGATGGGCCTTAGTTGCAATTAATGATTGATGATTCACAGTCACAAGTAAAAACGTTTCAATCAATTGAGCTTCAATTAATTTAGCTTTGACTGTAATAAGTGGTTCATTAGGAAACACTGGTGTTCCTTCAGGAACAGCATAAAGCGTTCCTGTAAATTTGAATTCCTTTAAATAATCAAAAAATTCTTCATCGAAAGTATTTAATCCTCTTAAATACTCAATATCATCCTCTGTAAAACGCATATCTTTAATAGCTTCTATGAGTTGTTGTAATCCCGCAAAGATTACAAAACCACCATGATCGGGATTTTGCCTATAAAACATATCAAAATAAACAATCTCTTCAGCCTTATCTAGTTTAAAATAATTATAAGCCATTGTTAACTCATAAAAATCCATAATCATTGTAATATTTCTTTCACTTGTCACATTTTCCTTATGCATGATATGGGTCCCCCTATCTTTTAATAATAATATACCAAAATCAAGAAAAAATAAAGTCTTATCTCTTATTAATACAAATTAAAAATCATCCTATCAGATGATTTTCATTGTTATGAATAGTCTTTGTTTCAGTAGATATGATAGAATACTTACTTTTCATTCGTATCAGTATCTGTTTTTGCTTGTTCTAATGTTCCCTTTACTGCTGCTCTTAAACCTTGCGATGTTTTTGTTGCTCCTGAAATAGAATCTACATCATAAGTATTCTTTTCTTTCATTTTCTCGATCATTTGTTCAATAGCGACTCCCCCAATAGAGGGCGTTTCATTATTTTCTTTAACAACAATATCTTTTATCTTATCATCCTTTATTGTTGTTTCAATTTGGAAATCTCCACCATAACCATTGGCTATAGATTCATATGTTCCATCATTATAGACTTTGTTTTTATTCTCTGTATCATTTGTAGGTGAACATCCTACTATAATCAATGATAGTAATACAATTGCTATTTTTTTCATTTTTCAACCTCCTATTAATAGTCTTTGTCAAAATATAAATATTATTCGAAAAAAATGAATATTTAAAATATTTCAATTCTTTATACATTTCTCTTTTCACTAATATGATATATCATTATAAATTTTGTTAACAAAGCGATTGGCTAAAATCAATTAAAAAAACCTCTAAAAGAGGTTAGAAATACAAATCATATGTTTGTCTTTGATGAGGTTGAGGTAGTGGTGTCACATTTTGATAAATAACTGGAATTAATAATTGTTGGTTTGGAAATATCAACTTTTCATCATCTAATTGGTTCATTGCTTTGATCCAATGAACTTCACTATTAAACGTCTTTGCTATGCGGTAAATATTATCTCCTTTATTTACTGTATATAAGAATATTTCACCAACTCTTGGATAAGTTACTCTTTCATCATACATATTTGGATTATACATATCATCCCTCCTAGTCATAATGTATGAAGGGACAAGTATATTGCCTAGGCTAAAAAGAAAAAAGAACTATTCTCTAGTTCTTTATACATTATTTAATGTTTCATAATTACTTTTATCTTTTTTTGTTCTTCTTGTAATAAGCATAACAACAATTTGAGCTAATAAGATAATTGCCATAGCAAATGTCCATTTATCAAACATTGTCATTGCTAATCTCATATCTTCAGTATAAATAAACAACAGTACTGATCCTACAGCAATTATCGCTGTTAAAACTCTACCTAACATAACATGTTGTGAATATTGATCTTCATCTTTTTTGTTTTTAGTTATAAACATCATAATGGCTAATAAAACAGTCACAAGTGTACAGATTAAATTCATCAATGACCATTCACCATTATCAAACCCTTTAGCTAAAGGTACTTCCTCATCTGTTATAGTATCAATTGGTGCATCCGCTAATGGAGTTTCATTATCAGGTATTGTTATAACCTCATCATTTCTCACAGTCGTATCATTACGAACAATTGGTTGTGTCACAATTGGAGTAATAGGTACTATTGGATTACTTGG
>CAZWXH010000022.1:8704-20485 GCA_964637725.1 uncultured Coprobacillus sp.
GGTACAATTGGATCATTATCTCTGATTTCGCTAGAATTAAAATCAAATACTAATTGATTAGATATTCCCTCAAAATTACTTTGATACATCCATTCATCGATTGTATCTTCACTTACAGTAAATGAATAAGATTTATTGATATCACCTTCAAGTTGAGAAGAATTTAACCATTGATTTGTAGATCCACTTACTGTTTCTAAGTTAGCGCCTGCATTAATTTCTTCTAAAATATATTGTCCATCAGGTAAATTAATTAAAGTGGTTTTTTCTTCATCTAATAAAGTATCACTGCCACTTACAACTTCCCAAACAACATTTTGACTTGTTGCTGTTCCATTTATAATGACCGACTTATCATCATTAGAAAGTACATATTGAGCAGGATTATTAATCAAAGCATCTTGAATATCTTCATAAGAAGTTTCTATCAAATTTTTACTTGCTTGAATTTTGAAATCTTTATAATGAAAATGTGCTTCTATATTTTGATAACCATATCTAGTTTCTTGGTGAGGAGGTTCTTTAAACAATTCTTCAAAATCAACACCAACACGTGCATATGTTTTGTCACCCTCTACAACTTGGTTAGCTTGCCAAGTGACTCCCAAACTATCAATAGCATGTTTCTTTCCATCGATCTTAATATATGACTTATCTAATTCAACATTTAATGATTCATCAATAAAAAAGAATAAGTAATAAGAATCACTTGGGATTTCCATTTGTTTTAATGGTGTTTCTACTTGAATAGCTAACTCTTCACCAGGATAATAAGTAACATAGGGCATTTGTTTTGCAGTTAAGTTATAACTTACCGTTGCGTTATTTGTATCAGCTGCATATACCTTGTTTAAAGGGACAAGAGCCACAATCATAATTGTAATTAATAATATTGATAATATTTTATATTTTAGTTTTTTCATATATATACCTCGCTTCATAATTAGTAGTTTACACTATCGAGGTCACACGTAAGGTCACACAGAAGTGAAAAATTCAACTTTTTATGACAATTTAATAAAAAAAGATAATATCCAATGATATTACCTTAATTATTCGTTGCCATTTTTGCTAAAGCATCTTTAGCTGCTTGTTGTTCTGCTTTCTTTTTACTCGTTCCTTTACCAATACCTAAACGCATTTCATCCATCATAACAGCAATAGTAAATTCAGGAGCATTAGAAGGACCAGAAGCTTCTATTAATTCATATGTAACTGTTTTTCTTTGATCAGCTTGAATAAGCTCTTGAAGCGTTGTTTTGTAGTCAGTGATATCGTCATAATCTAAGTCATCTACATGTTTATATATTGTTTCTTCTAAGATCTTAATAACTTCATCTTTCCCACAATCTAAATATAAAGCACCTACAAAAGATTCGAAAATATTAGCAAGAACACTTTCTCTATCTCTTCCTCCACTCTTCTCTTCTCCAACCCCTAAATACAGAAGTTCACCTAATCCAAGTTCTCTAGAAAATCTAGCTAGTGACTCTTCTCTAACCAATTTACTTCGAAGTGTCGTTAATGTCCCTTCAAGAACATCAGGAAACAGTTTGAAAATAAATTCTGAGACATATAGCTGCAAAACAGCATCACCCATAAATTCTAACCTTTCATAATCTTTTCTTTCATGATGAGCTTCATTTGCATATGATGCATGCGTAAAAGCTTCTTTATAAATTGACAGATTATGAAAAGGAATTTCTTTGTTTTGTAAAAAATCAAGTAATTTCACTATGATTTCAACCCTTCCTTCATTTGACCAACAACATCCATTTTCACCATTTGATAAGCTAAATCCATAGCATTCATAAACGCTGTTGAATCACTTGCACCATGCGCTTTGACAACTGCCTTTTCAAATCCCATCATTAAAGCTCCACCAACTGATTTATAATCAAATTGTTCTTTTAAAGCATATAAATCTGATTTAAGAAGTAATGCCCCTAATTTTCCTTTAGTTGATGACATCATTTGTTCCTTAATCATCTTCATAAGAATCGTTGCAGTACCTTCTAAAGTCTTTAAAGCAATATTACCACTAAAACCATCTGTAACAATAACATCATTATCACCTAATAAGACATCTCGACCTTCAATATTACCTGCAAAATCAATTCTCTCACTTTCACTTAATAATTTATAAGTTTCTTGATGAACTTCATCACCTTTTTTAGATTCAGTACCAATATTTAATAAAGCAACTTTGGGATTTTCTATACCACGAATGTTTTTAGCATAGACATTCCCCATAATCGCAAAATCACGTAATTGTTCAGGAGTGTTTTCAGCATTTGCACCTACATCTAACATAGCTGCCCCTTTTTTATTATAGGTAGGAAGAATAACCATTAAACATGATTTTTCAATTCCTTCAATACGTTTTAGAAAAAGCATTGAACTTGTATAGAAAGCCCCTGTTGAACCACAAGAAACAACACCATCTACTTCTCCGTCTTTAGCTAAACAAACTGCCTTAACCATACTTGAGTCTTTCTTTCTTCGCACACTCATAATCCCATCTTCCATACCAACAACATCTCTTGCATCAATGATATGAACCTGTTCATATTGTGATAAAGACGTTAATTCCTCTTGTTTTCCTGTTACATAAAGTTCAACATCTTTATGCGTTTGTAAAAACTTTTCACAAGCTTCTACAACAACAGAACTTCCTAAGTCTCCGCTCATTGCATCTATTGATAATTTATACATTTCATTCACCTCGCCATAATAGTATATCACATTTAATCGACATATTCATTATTCTCTTTTAAATTTTCTTGAATCTTAAAAATAAGATTTTGGTATAAGTTGTTATTATGAAAGTCATTTAATATTTTGTTTGCATCATCTCTTGCAACCCTTAAGATATTAAAATCTTTCATAATATCTGCAACTAAGAATGTGGGTAATCCACTCTGTTTGCTTCCTAAAACTTCACCTGGTCCACGCATTTGTAAATCATACATTGAGATATCAAATCCATCTGTATTATCTTCCATATACTTTAAACGCTCTTTAACTTCTGGGGTTGTTGCAGAACTCATTAAATAACAATTTGCTTGTTGATTTCCACGTCCTATTCTTCCCCTCAACTGATGAAGTTGACTTAGTCCAAATCGTTCAGCATTATAGATCACCATCATGTTTGCATTTTTAACATCCACACCTACTTCAACAACTGTTGTAGATACCAATATTTGGATCTTATTCTCTTGAAACTTCTTCATGACTTCTTGCTTCTCTTCATCTTTCATTTGTCCATGCATAAGACCTACAGTATAAGCATCTTTAAAATAAGCTTGCATTGCTTGGGCAATTTGAGAAGCACTTTTAGCATTGAGAACATCACTATCTTCTACTAAAGGACATATGACATAACATTGTCCTCCTCTTGTTAAATAGTCTTTTAAATCATTTAAGATAGGCTTCATCGAAGATGATTTTATATATTTTGTTTGAATTGGAATTCTACCTATTGGCATTGTCTTTATAGTAGAAACATCCATATCACCATACATTGAAATAGCCAATGTTCTAGGAATAGGCGTTGCACTCATAATCAAGAAATCAACTTGATTCCCTTTATTCTTTAAAGCCTTTCTCTGTTCTACACCAAAACGATGTTGTTCATCAGTAATCACAAAACCTAAATTTTTATATTCAACTTTCTTTTGAAACAAAGCATGTGTCCCTACTACAATATCAATATAACCATTCTTTAATTCTTCATAAAGAGTTTCTTTCTCCTTAATTCCAAGCGATCCTGTTAATAAACCAATATGTATATCACTGTCTTTAAAAAAAGATAATAACGACTGATAATGCTGTCTCGCTAATATTTCAGTAGGCGCCATTAAAGCCCCTTGATATCCAGCAATATAGTTAGCATATAAGGCAATAGCACTAACGACTGTTTTCCCACTTCCTACATCTCCTTGTAAAAATCTATACATCATTTTTGTACTTATTAAATCTTCAATAATTTCTTTTACTGATGTTTGTTGATCTTTAGTAAGAGGATATGGTAGAGAAAGAATGAAATCTTGTAACTTCTTTCTATCGATATCTTTTTGTATTCCCAATTCTTTTTCTCTTGTTTGTTTTATATATTGCATAGTTAATTGAAACTTTAAAAATTCTTCATATTTTAAATATTTCAATGCTTCTTTAACATCATTTTGATTTTCTGGAAAATGAATATTCCATAAAGCATTTTCTTTATGAATAAGAAGATGTTGTATGACATATTCCTCAGGAACATATGAGTCTATATGACCTTTCAAAAATGTTAATGCTTTTTTTACATATTGTTGGAAAGATTTCTGTGTCATACCCTCTTTAATAGAATAGACTGGATGTATCCCTTCTATGTCTTTGATTGGTTTTATTTTAATATCTGATGCCGTAATTTTATTATCATTACATTTACCAATAATCGTTATAACACTCATCAATTGTAAATATTGTCTTAAAAAATGACGATTAAATATCGTGATTATATATTCTGTTTGGTGATTATCTTGGACGGTAAAAGTCATTCGTGACATTCTGCCTTTAAAGAAGATTTTCACAGGCGAAACAACAATTCCTTCAATGACAATTCGATCATCTTCAATTGTAGGATATGTTTCTTCAATAACTTCATAACGATATGGAAAATGATAAACCAAATCTTTTAAAGACGTTATATTCATTGCGTTTATAATTTGTTTTCGTTTTTCAGTCAACTTTAATTGATCAAGACTTTGCATATCATCACCACCTGTTTCCTATTTTATAACATTTTTTATAAAAAAGATACTGAACTCTCTTTTTTTTATATATAAAAGGCTCTTTATTTACTATAATTGACTTATCAAAATATGAAAATTCTTTTTACAAATCTTAAATAATGTTACAATAGAAACCATGGAGGTATTATTATGATAAAAGCTATTTTCTTTGATATAGATGGAACATTAGTGAGTTTTGATACACACAAAATTCCTCAATCTACTTTTGATGCTCTTTATCAATTGCGTCAAAATGGAATCAAACTTTTTATTGCGACAGGCCGTGGCAAAGATGGTTTAAACATTTTAAATAACTTTCCTTTTGATGGCTATATTACATTAAATGGACAATATTGTTATGTAGATAATGAAGTAATTTATGAAAACACTCTAAAAAAAGATGATTTACATACTTTATTAGACTATTTAGATAAATATCCTGCTCCTTGTGGTTTTACTCTAGAAAATGATAAGATCTTTAATTTTAGAGATTCTCGTGTTGATGAGATACATCGTATTACATTAAATGACGATCATCCAATTGGTGATTGTCGTGATATCCCTAATAAAAAAGTATATCAATGTATGTGTTTTATAGATGAAGAAAAAGAGCAACAACTGATGAAGTTAATGCCTCACTCTATTTCAGCAAGATGGCATCCTCTATTCTGTGATATTTCACCCAAAGGTGGAACAAAACAAAATGGTATTGATCAATTCTTAAATCATTATCATATCGCCTTAGAAGATACGATGGCTTTTGGTGATGGTGGTAATGATATTGAAATGTTAAAACATGTCTCAGTATCTATTGCCATGGGGAACGCTAATGATGAGTTAAAAGAAGTTGCAGATTATATAACTGATACTGTAGATAATGATGGTATTTTAAAAGCACTCCAGGAGTTTAATCTATTATGAAATCACTAACTTCTTACCATCTTAAAATATTTGCGATTGTCTTTATGGTACTAGATCATGTTTTAAAAGCCTTTAGTATGAGTATTATAAATTGGATGCAAAGCAATGATATTTTTACGTTTTTTAATTATATTCTCTTTATGATTATTCTTTCAATTGGTAGAATTGCTTATCCGTTATTTGCATATATGATTGCTCAAGGATGTCAGTATACCCATAATATAAAAAAATATATCGCCCGTTTATTATTAATGGCCGTTATATCTGAAGTCCCTTTTCAGTATTTTATAAGTATTCTTAACGAAACACCTTATCATTTTTCTTTAAGTGCCCAAAATGTATTCTTCACTCTTGCCTTAGGAGCCATTTCCATTGAAGGATATCGTTATTATAAAGAGAAGTATAATAATAAAATTATTTATCTTCCAATAATTGGCTGTGCTTTGCTTGCGCAAGTTCTCAATACTGATTATGCTGCAATGGGCGTAATTCTTATCTTTTTATGGTATGTTTTTAAAGATAGTCAATATTGGTATTTACCCGTTATAATCTTTAGTGTCTCTCTATATTTAATTTTCTTTTTATCTTTAGGTATAATTAACTATGGTTTTGATATCATTGTAATAATTGAAGCCTTGCTTCATACTGGCAGTTCACTTTTAAGTATTCTTATATTAAAAAGATATAATGGCCAACGAGGCAAACCTATAAAATGGTTCTTTTACATTTTTTATCCTCTTCATCTTGCATTAATAGTTTTATTATTCAACTTCTTTCACTAACAAAAAAACTGTTGAGAATTAATTTCTCAGCAGTCTTTTTTATTCAACACCGATAATAAATGAATAAACAGGTTGTTTTCCATTTACACATTCAAGTTCAGCTTCATAGTTTTCTTCAACATATGCTTCTATTTCTTCTACTTCTTCTTCAGTGACATCTTCACCATAGATAAGTGTAATGATTTCTGAATCATCATCAACTAATCCTTTTAATGTTTCTTTTAGAGCATCAATTTTATCAGGCACACATGCTGTTATATCTTTTTCACATAATGCCATATATTGATTAGCTTTTATATCAATACCATCAATATTTGTATCTTTAATCGCAAAAGTCACTTGACCTGTTTTCACAGCTGAAATTGCTTCTTTCATTTCTTCAACATTTTCATCTAATGAGACTTCTGGATTATACATAATACATGCTGACAATCCTTGTGGGATTGTTTTTGTTGGAAGAACAATCACATCAATTTCATCTTCTAGAATAACTGCCGCTTGTTGTGCAGTCATAACGATATTTGAGTTATTTGGTAGAATAATAACATGTTTTGCATTCTCTTCTCTAATAGCAGCTACAATGTCTTCAGTAGAAGGATTCATTGTTTGTCCGCCACTAACGACATGATCACAATGAAGTTCTAAGAACATATCTCTAATACCATCACCTGCTGCAACACTAATGATTGCAACTTCTTTGGCTTCTTTTTGAGGAATAACAGGAGTTGCAGTAGCATTATTATCCCCTGCTTCCATAATTGTATTATGTTGTTCTTGCATGTTTTCAATTTTCAACTTTACAAACTCACCATATCTTTGAGCAGCATTTAATGCATTACCTGGTTTCAATGTATGAACATGTACTTTTACAATATCTTCATCTTGAACAACAACAATACTATTACCAGGAATTCTTTCTAATTCGTTTCTTAAGCTTTCTTCTTTAAATACTTTCATTTTTGCTTCATCTAATCTCACAATAAACTCAGTACAATATCCAAATGCTTCTTCACTATTAGATTCTACATCCATTAAAATATCTTTAGAACCTTCATCACCTTTGATTTCAATTCTTTCAATTTGTTCACCAGCTAAAGCAGCCATAAAACCAGTTAAGATTAAAACCAAACCAGCCCCACCGCTATCTACAACACCAACTTCTTTTAATACTGGTAAAAGTTCAGGTGTTCTTTCTAATGATTCGTTTGCTTCTTGAACAAAATATGAGAAGACATCTTCAATTTCCATATCATCTTTTGCATATTTAACAACCGCTTCTCCGGCTTCTCTAATAACTGTTAAAATAGTTCCTTCAACTGGACGCATAACTGCTTTATAAGCAACCTTTGCTCCATTATTTAAAGCTTCTGCTAAATCAATAGCATTGGCTGTTGATTTACCATCAAAAGCCATTGAAACTCCTCTAAAGATTTGTGATAAGATAACTCCTGAGTTTCCTCTTGCTCCCATCAATAAACCTTTAGATAATTTCTTAGATATTTCACCAATATCATTAGAATCTAATTTTTCTATTTCACTTGCTCCAGCACTAAATGTTAAAGACATATTTGTTCCAGTGTCGCCATCAGGAACAGGGAATACATTCAATGCATCGATTTCTGGATGATTGTTATGAAGAACAATAGCTCCAGTGACAACCATATCTCTAAACTGACCACCATCAATGACTTTCATGACTTACCTCCCTAGTCTAAAACACGAATGCTTTGTACAAATACATTCACTGCTTCAATATCAATATCTAAAGTTGTTTCAAGAACATACTTTACTTTCTTTTGTACTTCATACACAACCTCAGAAATTTTTACTCCATACCCTAAAATTATATATACATTCAGAATAATTCCAGTTGCTCCATCTTCTACAACAATACCTTTTGAATAGTTATCTCTTCCTAACAAATCATAAAATCCGTCTTTCATTATTTTTTGACTAGCCATACCTACAACACCATAACACTCAGTAGCAGCTCCACCAGTAATACTAGCAACAACATCTAAAGAAAGATTAATATTACCTAATTCAGTTGTTTTTTCAATCATTTCTATTCCTCCAATCTTGTTTTTTTACACACATTTATATAACATATATTATAACCTATTTTTAATATCTTGACAAACATTTCACACATAATGCATACGCATTATATCATATTCATCAAATAAGTAAACTTAAATACCAAAAAACATTGATTTGTGCTTTAAAATCATATATAGTAAGTATACACAAATTTGTTTGTTAAATAACCAAAAAAATGCAAAAAAATGTTTGCAATTTCATATTATTGGTGTTAATATATCAAGGTATGTGAAACATAAAATAAAGGATGGTGAAAAATATGGCTAGAAAATGTGAAATTAGTGGAAAAGGACCTATGTCTGGAAACACACGTTCTCATGCATTAAATGCAACAAGAAGAAAATGGAATGTGAATTTACAAAAAGCTACTATTTTAGTCAATGGTAAACCACAAAAAGTAAAAATTTCAGCGAGAGCGTTAAGAACTTTAAGAAAAAGTGCTTAATTAATAATAAAGATTGCATCCTATACAGGATGCTTTTTTTATTTGTAAAACAAAAGATAATCACTTTATAAATCAAGTGATTATCTCTTTACATATATTTGTAAATACAAACTTATTTCTTTTTTACAATTTCAAACCAATAATCATCAGGATCATGAATAAAATATAACCCCATTGCTTCATTTTCATAACAAATACATCCCATGTCTTTATGAAGTTGATGATATCCATCATAATCATCAACATGAAAACAAATATGACTTTCATTTTCACCTAATTCATAATTGTGAGGATGATCTTTCAACCATGTGAGTTCTAATGTAAATGGAGATACTCCATCACTTAGATAATTTAATACAAAACTTCCATCACTTGCATTTTTTGTTTTGATAACTTCTAATCCTAATGCTTCTTTATAAAAAGTTAGGCTTTTTTCTATATTTGTGATATTAATATTGCAATGATTAAATATTGCTTTCATTCATAATCTCCTTATTCTTCTGGAAACACAGTTGTTATAATAGGTTTACCTTCTCTATCTAGTAATGGTGTTAAGCCACCACCTGTTGATGCACCATAGTATAAATAATTAACCCCTGTTTCCCTATCAATAATAACATGAGACCATGTTGTAAAAGAACTTTCCTCATAAGCTACAATAAATCTTTTTTCCTTCTTTGCCATAGATAAACTCCTCTTATTACAATGTTGTAATCATAATGGTCATAACGCCATTAAAGATAGTGCTTTCTTGATCACTACAAATAATAAAGTGATCACCTTTTTTTACAAATTGACCTTCTATTAATCCTTCACCTTCAAGAATACTTACCATTTGAAAAGGTTTGTCATTAATAATTGTGTTATCTCCATCAAGTCTATAACAATCAACAGTAAAGAATTCACTTTCAACATATCTTGTTTTAGAACCATGATCTAAATGATTGTTCTTGAACAATTTATTAGAATCATTGTGAGAAGGAATTGTTGTTACATCGATTGATTGTTGAACATGTAATTGTCTTTCATTACCTTCTTTATCTTTTCTATGATAATCATAAACACGATAAGTAATATCTGATGACTGTTGTGCTTCATAAATCAATGAACCACTACAAATTGCATGTAATGTTCCTGAAGGAATATAAAAGAAATCTCCTTTGTTAATTTCAAAAGAATTTAACAAATGATCATAATCATCATTTTCAATAGCTTTTACAAATTCTTCCTTTGTTTTCGCATGATGGCCCATAACCATCTTCGTTCCTTCATCAGCTTGTAAAACATACCAACATTCTGTTTTACCAAGTGAATTTTCATGTTGAGCACCATATTCATCATTTGGATGAACTTGAACTGATAAATCATCTTTAGCATCAATGATTTTTGCCATTAAAGGAAATTGATCTCCTTCAATATTACCAAATAACTCTCTATGATTATCCCATAACCAAGATAATTTTTTTCCTACAAACTCACCATCTGCAATTTCACAATCACCATTTTTATGAGCAGAAATAGCCCAACACTCTCCTGTTTGATCACTAGGGATATCGTAACCATAAATATCTTTTAATTTATGTCCTCCCCAAATCATTTCTTTAAATACTGGATTAATCTTTAAAATATGTCCCATAATCTTCTTCCTTTCCTATATATTTTAAGAACTCATTAATTTGAAACTCATTAAATATCTTTATACCATTTTGTTCAAGCAATTGTACAAAAACCCCTTGCCCATCAACTAGTGTATGAGAAAACGTTCCATCATATATTCCCTCATTCCCACAACTTGGACTCCTGAATTTTAAAACCACAACTTGAACATCTCTTTTTTTTAAAATTTCTAATGCTTTTTTTGCCCCACTTTGATATTCCTTTGTCACATCTTTTCCATTAACAGTTTGAATGAATAATGGTTCTAAAGTTATAATTTCAGCAGGATCTCGAGGAGTTGAGAGTCCTCCTAAAACTTCAGGACAAATCGCAACAACCTTTCCTTGATTATAAAGCTTTTTCAAACCGTTGACAAGGTTGTTTTTCCCATTATATGTACAATTTACCCCAACTAAACAACTACTTACACCTATCATAACATACAATCTCCATAATTTCATTTGGTGTGCTTACAACATAAGTTGCATTAGCAGCTTTTAATTCAGATTCACTACGGAATCCCCAACTTACACCAATGCTTTCCATATCAGCGTTATAAGCTGTTTCGATATCCACTTGACTATCACCAATAAAAACACAATCATGGCGAGAAAGTTTCATCGTCATTAAAGCAAGATGCGTTGATTCTGGTGCTGGTTTTGTTAAGTATAAGTCTTGTTGTCCTAGTATTGTTATAAAGTTATCAGGAAATAAGCTTTCTACAATCTTTATAGCAAGATGATGAGGTTTATTTGTAACGACAGCCATTCTTACGTTATGCTTTGATAATTGGCTAATAAGCTCTTCAATGCCTGGATATGGGCGCGTATGATCTAAACAATGAATGTCATATACTCTATGAAATTCATCAAGACACTCTTCAAGTATATCAAGATGGTCTTGCCCCAATGCCCTTTCCATAAGTTTTCTTGTTCCATTACCAACAAAATAATTATACGCAGATAATTCATGGATTGGTAATTGATGATTTTCCAAAACTTTATTGACTGATAATGCCAGGTCTTCTAAGGAGTCAACCAAGGTTCCATCTAAATCAAAAATACATCCTTTTATCATAATACTCACCCCTATTTTTAAC
>CAZWXH010000023.1:0-20371 GCA_964637725.1 uncultured Coprobacillus sp.
ATTTGTTTAATGAAAAAGTAAAAGCATTACATCTCAAAGACTATATTATCAGGAAATATCAAGACACATTAGACGAAATCAATACAGACGATAAGAAAAAACAGCTTATCTACTTAAATATGCAATGGTTTATGCAAACATTGTTAACTAGAGCAGATACACAAGCTTCACTTGCTTCGCTTATTGTGAGAGTTCCTTTTGCATCTAAAGATATTTTACAATATTTATACAATATGCCTTGGGACTATATGTATCTTCACAAAGAAGAAAAAGGAATTTTACGCTATGCTTTTGAAGAATTTCTACCTGAAGATATCGCTCATAGAAAGAAAAATCCATTTCCAAAAACCCATTCTCCTCTCTATCAAGAACTTATTTATACAAAATTAAAAGAATCTCTAAAAGATTCTTCGAATATTCTTTATCAATTCTTTGATAAAGATAAATTATTTAATTTTGTTGAAAGTAAAGGTGAAAGTTTTCAAACACCTTGGTTTGGTCAATTAATGATGGGACCTCAACTCATGGCTTATTTCTATCAAATCTATTTATGGGGAAAAATATATCATATTGAATTAGAATTTTGAGGCAAGTGTTCAACTTGTCTTTTTTCTATCTGAATACATCTTTTAATCAATACAACAAAAGCATATGTAAAAGTACCACCCAATGTATTAAAAATCAAATCATTAACATCAAAAGCTCGCCACATAACTCCTAAAAAAGTACTAACCAATTGTATTGTTTCAATACTTAATGATATTAAAAAACAAATACATATAAATTGTTTAACATTTATTTGTTTTTTAAATGTTAAAGGATATAAAACACCTAAGGGCATAAACATAATAGCATTTTGTATACATTGAACCAGATCTTTATCTTGAACAATTCCTTTATCACCCATAAAAGGCAATAGGTTTATATAATCAGGCATTATATCTAATGATTTCATGCCATAATTCGCCATTGGAAAAAATGTAATAAACATTACCATTAATATATAACAAGCAAATATTATATAAGGAATTAAACTCACTTTATCTTGATAACGAAAATATCCGATTATTAATAAAAAGATTATTAAAAAAGCAAACATAAGAAAATAGATCATCTTTACTCCTCCTTATCAATCTAGATATAAACGATTGTTTCTATTCATGAATTTAAAACCAATATAAGTGATAATGGTACAAGCAAACGCAAACCAAAACTCTGAGTATGCCAAGGATAAACTTAAACCTATATCAAAATATCCTGTAATTGTGAGAATATGCCATGTTAATAATTCATATATTTCCATACCAATAATTCCAATAAAGCCAATACTTCCAATAATATCACTATTTCTACCAAAGTTTGTCCATATTCCAATAAAAGATAAGATTATACAAGTCACTGCAATTGGATTATTTAACATATGATAACCTTGTATCTCTTGTACTCCTTTTAAACCACCAAACCATGGAAGTAACATTGTTGATAAACATATACATAATGCAATTGTCATTATTATTTTCTTCTTCATGTCTTCTACCTCCACTAGAAGTATATATTATATAATCTTATATTTATTAAAGACTCACTTAAAAATTTCTTAATATTTCCTTAATTTAAGAAAAAGTAATGTCTTATGACATTACTTTCCCCAAGTCATTGAGTTTATCTAGATTTAAATCATATTGATAAGGTTTAGACTCCTTATTAACTATAATTATTCCTTGTGATTCAAACTCTTTTATATAATTTCTCATTGTAACATCAGATAGCCCACTAATCTCACATAACTCTTTTATTGTTATTCCTTCATTCGCAAATAAGGTACTTTGAAGCAATACATGAATTGTGGATGTTTTCTTTCCCTTTTTAAAATATTTAAATATATGGGAAGATTAGTATTCATATTGTTCTACTTTTGTAGATATGAATTCAAGTGAATTCGAGAGTCCATCTTTCAATATTTCTAAAAAAGAGATAATAAAGTATGTTAAATCCGCTTTATTTCTAGTATCATTTGTAATTTTAAAAATATTATAATACTGATACTTATTTTCAATACAACTTATTGACAATTGAAGGGCAGAAATAACACTAAGATTCTTACACAAATATCCACATGATATTAATCTTGATAATCTTCCATTACCATCATAATAAGGATGAATGTAGCCAATTAAATAATGAAATATAGCAACTCTTATCAACAGACTTATTTTTTCATCATTTAAAATATTAATAGCCAAGCTCATTGCCTTTTCTATTAATTTTTCACCCTTTAATCCTTCATGAATCGGATGACCACCATATTCCACATTAACGCCATGAGCTCTAAATATTTCACCATCTGGTCTGTTTTGTATATCATCAATAAGTATGTCTTTTAAAAATATCTTATTATATAAATCCTTTATATCCCCAATATTTCTCACTACAAATTCTTGATTATGTAATAACTCTTGATATTTGTTAACCATACCAGATAATCTTTTATACTCTTGAGATGATGTACTATCTAACAATATTTTAATTTGTTTTCTAGTACTAGCAACGCCTTCTAATTTATTACTTTGTTTTATTTCCTCAATTAATGTATGACGAACAAACCAATCCATAGCGACTTTAGGTAATCCTTTATTGGCATATGTAAAAGATACAATTTTATTATTTAGATCATATATATCTTCAACTAATGTAAGAAGTTCATTATTAATATTTACAAACGCCTGGTTTCTATGTATATAAAAATCAAGTTTTATAGTCGAGTTAGAATTAAATAGACTGTAATAATAGTTATTAAATTGATTGTTATAAGTATAATAACTTTTATACATTGATACATATTCCATAAAATTCCCTCCCTATTGTATAATATACTTACATTATACAATATATTTGCTATAAGTAAATATATTAAATGTTATCTTTAGCAATTTCAATTACTTGTTAAAGTAAGTTTCTCTTCTTTTGTCACAGAGAGAATAAAGTTATATTATAACTCTTTTTTATTGAACATGATAAAAAGTTCATACACAAAATTCAAATCATACAAAAAAACAAAGCACATTAATTTGTACTTTGTTTCTTAAGAATTTCTTGTTTATCTTTATTAGATTTAATAACCTTTTGACGAGAGAATTCTTCTCTATCCTTTTCATCTAATGCTTCTGTTATAAACTTAACTGTTCTTTCAAAATCAGGAATCGAAATGTTCTTAAGTGCATTTGCTCTTTTTTGAGTTTTACGAATATTATTCGCTAAACGATAAACAGCATTTTCGATTTCTGCAAGTTTTACAGTTAATTCTTTGACTTGATAAAAACAACGATAAGCATAATCCACTTTAGAATTGGCTCTTTCAAAACCATAACCTAAACGAAGTGGTCGTTTTTCATATGAAATTTTAGGAAGTTCAACTCCCATAACACTTCGATATGAAACACTTAATCCTTCATCAATTGGAACTGCTTCAACAATATCACTAATAATCCCTAAGGACATATTCGCTTCTTGCAAGGCAAAGTAGGCTCTCTTATAAGATTCAGTTATATCATCACGAATGAGTTTGACATCATCTAATAAACTCATCATTTCCTTAATTAGAACATTTCTTTTTTTGTCTAATAAGTCATAGCCTAGATAGGCTAATTCTAGCGACTTTTTAGTCGCAATTAGATTTCCCTTTGTAGGAAAGACTTGATTAGCCATTATCTACTGCTTGTTGTAACTCTCTAATCATTCCATGTTCATGGAGATCAAATTGTTCAACAGCCTTTTCATGATTATAGAATTGTTCTAATACAGCATTATCAATACGATCTAATTCACTTTTAGGAAGAACAGATAATAATGACCATCCTAAATCTAAAGTATCTTCAATTGATCTATTTGTAGTGAATCCTTGATTTACGAAATGTCTTTCAAATAAACGTCCAAATTCCATATACAATTTATCAACATCAGATAATTCATCTTCACCAATGACTGATGTTAATGATTTAACATCTTGAACATGTGCATAACATGCAAACAATTGATTAGATACATCTGAATGATCTGCTCTTGTAAATCCTTCCCCAATCCCATCTTTCATTAAACGAGATAATGAAGGAAGAACACTCACTGGTGGATATATACCCACAGCATTCAATTCTGAATCAAGGGTAATTTGTCCTTCGGTAATATATCCAGTTAAGTCAGGAACTGGATGTGTTATATCATTGTTAGGCATTGTTAAGATAGGGATTTGAGTAACAGATCCTTTTGCATCTTTAGCAATACCTGCTCTTTCATATAAAGAAGCTAAGTCAGAATAAAGATATCCTGGATATCCTTTACGACCTGGGATTTCTCCTTTACTTGAAGAGAACTCACGTAAAGCTTCACAATATGAAGTCACATCAGTATAAATAACTAAGATATGCATATCATGTTCAAATGCTAAATATTCAGCAGCTGTTAAAGCACATCTTGGTGTTAAAATACGTTCAATAATTGGATCATTTGATAAGTTTAAGAACATGACAACTCTTTGCATAACTCCTGCTTCTTCAAATGAACGTCTAAAGTACTCAGCAACGTCGTTTGTTACACCCATAGCTGCAAACACAACCCCGAAGCCTTTTCCTTCATCATCCGCAACTTTTGCTTGTTTAACAATTTGAACAGCTAATTGATTATGTGGTAACCCTGATCCTGAGAAGATTGGTAACTTTTGTCCACGAATCAATGTTGTTAAACAGTCAATCGATGAGATTCCTGTATTAATATAGTTTCTAGGATAAACACGTGCAACTGGATTTAATGGTTGACCATTAATATCCATTGATTTTTCAGCATATATTTCTCCTAATCCATCAATTGGTTGCCCAGCTCCAGAGAATACTCTTCCAAGTATTTCTCTAGATAATGGTAATTCCATTGGATGTCCTAATAATCTTGTTTTTGTATTAGAAAGAGATAATTGATTTGTTCCTTCAAAAACTTGAACAACAACTCTTTCTCCTTCAATTTGAACAACACGTCCTAAACGTGTTGAACCATTATTCAATTCTAATTCAACCATTTCGTCATATGATGCACCTTTTACATGATCTAATACGACTAATGGACCGTTAATTTCATTCAAACCTACATATTGAAGACTCATAACATATTCCTCCTTTAGTCAATTGATGCCACTGCTTCATCTATCTCTTTATAATAATTATCAAATAATTCAAGAGATGCATTTGGCACATCATATTTCATCTTAATAACTTTATCAAAAATACCCGTTTCAAGAACTAAACGCATTGGTTTTCCAGAACCAACGACCTCTTTACAACGTTTATTTAAGTATAAGATAACTTCCATCATTTTTAACTGTTTTTCTAGTGGAACAAAAGTATCATCAGGATGGAAAGCATTTTGTTGAAGATATCCAACACGTACAACTTTCGCAACTTCAATCACTAACTTTTGATCATCTGGTAATACATCAGATCCCATAAGTTTAACAATTTCCATTAACTTTGTTTCTTCAGCTAAAATACTAGATAACTCTTGACGATCTCTTAAGAATTTAGGATCAACATGTTTATTGAACCATCTTTCTAAGTCAGGAACATATTCACTATAACTTTGATTCCAGTTAATCGCAAAATAATGTCTAGCATAAGCTAATGATTTATCTAAAGCCCAAAATGTTCTTACAAAACGTTTTGTATTTTGTGTAACTGGTTCAGAGAAGTCAGCCCCTTGAGGAGATACTGCCCCAATAATCGTTACTGAACCTTTTGTATCATTTAAGTTACTTACATATCCAGCTCGTTCATAGAATTGTGATAAACGAGATGGCAAATATGCTGGGAAGCCTTCTTCGGCTGGCATTTCTTCCAAACGTCCAGAAATTTCACGTAATGCTTCTGCCCAACGAGAAGTTGAGTCAGCCATAATCGCAACATGATATCCCATATCTCTATAGTATTCGGCAAGTGTTACTCCTGTATAGATAGAAGCTTCTCTGGCCGCAACTGGCATATTAGATGTATTCGCTATTAAAACAGTTCTATCTGTTAAAGGTTTATTTGACTTAGGGTCAATTAACTCTCTAAACTCTTCAAGAACTTGAGTCATTTCATTTCCACGTTCTCCACAACCAACATAAACAATAATGTCAGCATCACACCATTTCGCAAGTTGATGTTGAGTCATTGTTTTCCCAGTCCCAAATCCACCAGGAATCGCTGCTGTTCCACCTTTAGCAATTGGGAACAAAGTATCAATAACACGTTGTCCAGTAATTAAAGGCATACTTATAGGTAAACGTTTTGAAACAGGTCTTGATTGTTTAATTGGCCATTTTTGTGTCAATGTGCATTCAACAATTTCACCTTTTTCATTTTCAAGTTTCATCACCACATCATCAATTTTATATTGACCATTTGGTTTCACTTCAATAACTTTACCACTTGTGTATGGTGAAACCATACACTTATGCATAATTAAATCTGTTTCAGGGATTGTCGCATAAACACTTCCCCCTGATAATTCATCTCCTACTTTGACCGTTAATGTCACATCCCATAATTTTTCCTTATCTAAAGGATCAACATGGCTTCCTGTAGGGATAAACGAACCAGATTCTTTTGCGATTTCTTCTAGGGGTCTTTCAATCCCATCAAAAATATTTCTTAAAATACCAGGCCCAAGTGTTACAGAAATAGGTTGGCCTGTTGCATGAACAGGCTCACCTGGTTTCAACCCAGTTGTCGTTTCATAAACTTGAATTGTTGTAAATTCTTTTTTGATTGAAATTACTTCACCAATCAAACGCATATTTCCAACATAAACCATTTCTAGCATAGAAAAGGCATCTGTATCTTTTACTGTAACAACGGGACCATTGATCGAGTAGATTACATTTTCACTCACATTTTCATCCCCCTTGTTTTATTTTATAATTAAACCAGAATTCTTATTAAACCATTCTTTTTGATTCTCTAATGCGTTATCTAATGTTTCATTAACAACCAAAGAAGACTCTTTGTTTTCAATAATGAAACCACCAATCATAATATCCTCACTTGCTTTAACTTGAATATCAGTACCAAAAGCTTTCACTAATTCCTTTTCTAAAACTAAATCAGTCTTAGACACATACATAACTGAATGAGGATAATTAAATTCACTCGCTACTTTTTTAACTTTATCAGTTATAAATGATTTATAATCAGCACTCTTTGAAAAAGCAATAAGCTTTTCTTTTGCTTCATCAAAAACTGCTTTCACATATTCATCTCTTTTTTCAATTAACTTCTTTGTTCTTTCAATATGACTTTCAGAAATTTCAGCAGAAGCATTTGAACTCATTTCCGCTTCTTCTTGTTTCAATTTCAACTCAGCATCTCTTTGTGCTTCATCTTTCATTGATGCAAAGGCTTCTTCTTCAAGAGTTTTAACCTCATCAAGAATCTTTTGTTGCTCACCTTGAGCTTGCTTTTCAATTTCATCTTTCATATAGAGAAAGATTTGATCAATATTTTGCATAATTCTCTCTCCTATAGTTTAACTCCAATTGCCTCAGATACATAACCATCAATAGTTTCACCTATCTTAGAATCACCATGACGATCAGGTATTTCAGTAATTAAAGGTTTTTGTTGTTTCAATTTAATTTCAGATATAATATCCGGACACATATCAACTAATTTCGTAGTGACAAGAATAACCGCAATTGTTTCATCTCTCATCTTTGATTGAAGAGTCTCAAGAAAATCATGTCTTGTATGAACAACCATGCCTTCAATACCTACTAATCTTAATCCCATTAATGTATCAATATTATCGCTGATTAAGAAAAATTTCATATAATCAGACCTTTCTTTTAATTAGCTTAATCCGTTAATAATTAAGATAGAAATTAATAACCCGTAAATAGCAACCCCTTCTCCTAAGGCAACGAAAATCAAAGCCTTACCGAAGTTGTTTTCATTTTCAGAGAATGCTCCAATTGCAGCAGGTGCAGCAGCAGCAACGGCAATACCTGCCCCTAAAGCTGAACATCCAGTTGATAAAGCAGCCGCAATAAATCCTAAACCTTGAGCTAAAGTTCCAACAATAGAAGTTCCTTCAGCCGCAAATGCTGGTACTAAATTTAAACAAAATACTAAAGCAACTGCTCCAAAGAATCCACCTACGTGAGTTAATAAACGCCATTTTGCGCTTTCTTTGCTTACTTTTCCAGTAAACATTTTTACTAATGGTAATGATAACAAAACAACTGCAACTAATGGTAATACAAACATTAAAATAGACATATAATTTTTCCTCCAAATATTCTTATTTTATCTTTCTTTAATTGATACAAAAGGTTTCCCTTTTCCTTCATAATAACGTGAAAACATTTCATAGAACTCTAAACGTAAAACTTGAATACCAACAATCATACCTTCAAGACACATAACAAAGATATTTCCGATAACTAATGTAATCCAGTATCCAATTCCACCAATCATTCCTGCTAATGTATACACAACTAACATCATACCAGCATGGGATAATACGAATCCCCCAACACGTAAGAATGACATTGTGTTTGCAATGAATGTTAACACAACTTCAAATAACTCAAAGAACGCTTCTGTAAAGAACGCTCCAAATCCATGCGGAAACATCTTTTCTCCTTCAATTTTATGAGTAAGTGGTTCCTTTAAAAATATCATAGTAATCGGCATTGCGATTAATAAAGCAATATATAAAGTTCCTCCAACTGGTAATGGTAAATCCACTAACATATTGGCAACTAATAGTAATACTGAAATATAGAAAACAAGTCCAGCACTCCCATTTTGAGAAAATAAGACATCTCCCCATCTTTTCTTTTTAATATTTAATATAATATTAAATATTATTGAGATAATAATTAAGAGAACTCCTGTCGCAATCGCCATCATTAATAAAGGCATCGTGCTCTTTGGATCCATTGGCATAAACATTGGTGTATAGAGATGTTCATATCCAAAGAACGATCCAAAGATAACTCCAAAGATAGTACTAGATATTCCTAGTCTTATTCCAACCGCTCCTAGTTGCATCCCTTTCCATTTATAGAATAACAATCCGACTAATGATAAGACAATCCCTTGTCCGATATCTCCAAACATCATCCCAAATAAGAATGTATAACTAATCGCAACTAAATTTGTTGGATCAAAGTCTGTATATGATGGAACACCATACATTTCTACAAACATTCTAAATGGTTTAGAAAACCAATTTGTTTTTAACTTTGTTGGTGGTGTTAAACGAGAATCACCAAGTGCTGGTTTTATTTCTACATTCACATCATCAATCACTTCAAATTTACTTTTTATAGTATCTGCTAATTTATCTTCACAGAATCCATAAATTGCCGAATTCTTACCAAAGACAACAACGTATTTTTGAGCATCATAGGTTTCATTAAGTTTAGATGAAATAGAATAAATATAATTCATTTCCTCCATACTTTCATCAAATATTTCTTTTACTCTTTGATCTAATGTAACCAAATAATCTTTAGCAGTATCACTTTCTTCATTTAATACCTTCAGTGCATCTTCTGGTTTCCCATGAACAAATTCAGGAATATGAATTCTTTCAAAGTATAAAGATGAAAAGATATTGTCAATCTCAGGGGCTTTCGTTTCAGTTGTTACATACATACAATATGTATACTTCGTCCCCTTATGGAATGTCTTAAATAAGAATTCCTGTGCTCCATAATATTGAAGCTTATCAAGATGAATAGTTGGAATACGTCCAAATCTCACTTGTAAATAACGACAACCAAACAGATGATCAAAATCAAAGTCAGCATTTGCCATATGCTTTAACTGAGCTAAAATACTGTCATTTTCCTTGATCATTACCTCAAGGTCCTCTTTAACTTTTTCAATCTTTGTCACTTCTTCTAAGACATTGCAGAAATACGTATCTGCTTGAATAATATTAATCTTTGTGTCACTAATGACCTTACACAATAAATTTAACTTGTACTTATCTCTTGCCTCTTCCATACGTGAAATTAAATCAGCATAAGGATTTTCCCTATTCAGCACTGACAATCCCTGTACAGTATCAACAAACTTCGAAGCATACTCTGGGTGAAAACCATCAAGATTGACAAGTTTCATCAGAACCTCATCTGAACGCTCTTGAGGGAACTCAATTTCCAGAAGCTTCAATTTCGCTATTGCCATGTGTTTCTCCTTTCCTACTTCGTTATTTTATTTCTAATAAACTTCTTCATTATAACCAGAACCAAGCAAGCCACAATGATAATCGCAAATGGCATAAAAGGTATAGACATATGAGCTTCATAGACACACCCTAAATAAACCACGATTGCATATACACACATTAATCCACAGATTCCTTTTATTGAAAGAACCTTATCTATCGTTGTTGATTGATTGTACATCTTTTTAAAAGAATTAATAGTAAATGTTCCCACCACTAATAGTGCCAATCCATCAATCAATTTAAACAATGTAGTCAGTGGTAATGCAATTGCAGGATATAAACTTATCGTGTAGAATACATCACCATAAACTAATCCTCCAATAACTGCTGCAATCCCAAGCGCAATACTTAGTTTTCCAATTTTTTTCTTTCTTGTAAAAACTCCTAATAACAACAAAAGAGCTCCAATTCCAAGATCACCTAAGAAAATAATAAAGACTGTATAATAGAGAAATGCAAATGCAAGAGTTGTATCAATTTTTTCTGCCTGTTTCACTTTACTAATCATTTCAAATGGTTTTACAAATTTTGCATTATGAACAACAGTTGGTGATTCTACTCCTTGAACATCTAAAGTATCCAAAGGAAGTTCTTTGTATTCCATTGTAGAAATAGTTTGAAAACGTTCTTTAAAACCCTCTACTTTAGAAACTGGAATAAATCCATAAACAGCACACTTACTTTGATAATCAACAACAAACACTTTATAAGACTCCATTCTTTGTAAGAATGAAACTGTTGAATATAATTTCAACAAATCTACTTTATGTGTTTCTCTTAAAATTGTTGTCTTTTGATCCATACGCAAGATATATTCATTCATTGCTTGAATCTCATTTTCTAATTCTTTCTTTCCCTCATCCAATGTTCCATGAACAAATTGAGGAATAACAATTTCTTCAAACCCTAAGGCTTGGAAAATATTGTCTATTTCTAACTGTAAATTATGAGTGACAATATAACAGCACCATGTATACTGACGATCTTCTCCTAATTTATTAAATATAAAAGGTTTCCCTTCATAATATTTAAGTCTATCAACATTTTCACGTCTAAGACGACCAAATCTTACAGTTACATAGTGACATCCTGTAATATGATCTAGATTAACTTCAGATAAAGATAAATGATTGACCATATCTAAAGTCTTTTCATTTTCATTTCTTTCTAAAATTAATTGATCTTGAACTTCTTTAATCTTTTTTACTTCATTATTGATATCTTTTAAATATTGAGTGACTTTCTGATAATCAATTTGTTGATCATTTGGTAAATCTTTATTTAAATCTAATTGTATATCAGAAGCAATTTGAATAAGTTCATCCATTAACTTTGTATACTCATTATCTTCTTGTAAGGTTTGTACTCCTTTAACATTATTCACAATCTTAGATGCTGCTTGTGGATAAAAATAATGAGAACCATTCAAATGAAACAAAACCTTATCAAGTTCACTTCTATCAAAAGTCATATTTAATAGCATCATTTTCTCTATAGCCATAAAACTTCCCCCTAATAGATTAACATCGATTCAATTTGACTCGGTGCCTCTCCATATCTTAAACCTTCAATAATATGTTTAAGATTATCTACTTCAACTTGATATACAATTTTATATGTCATATAAACAAGTGCACTATCAGTTGAAAAACGCATAAAACGTTTTGCTAAATGATATCTGATTTTCTCTGTATAATATTCTATGTAAACAAACTCATTGTCATCTACATAAAGCTTATACGGTGAATCAGCTAGTTTTTTTAAGAATTCTGATGCATCCTTAGCATTAATTAAATCTTGCATGACACTTCTAGGAATACGACTATGTTCCATAAACAATGTATCTCTAATTTGTTCTGGTGTGGCATGAAAATACTTTTTCAAACGATATATTTTAGTAATGTTTTGTAATTCAATAGATGTATTAATCATTGTTAATAAATCATCACGTTTTTTTCCTTTAAATAATTTATTAATTGTTTCAACATACTCAGTATAATAAATATGTTTAAATTCTAATTCTAATAAGTTAGAATCAAGCATTTCATCTTCTTTAGGTTTATATTTTAATAATGCATTATAATACTTTGTAAATTTTAATAAATTTAACAAACTAGCATAATCATTAACAGCCAATAATCCATAAAGATCAAAGCTTGCATACTTATTTAAATAATCAGGAATCTCTATTTCATAACCTGTATACATATCAGAAACAATTAACCTTGCTTTATTTAATATTAATTGAATTTCTAATTCAGTAACACCAAGTCTATAAAATGCTAATTCCTTTTTTGATGCAAATCTCATCAGTCTATCTAATCGAACAAAGGTTTCTTTATTTAATAAAGCTTCTAATTGTCCACGATGTACATTCACTTCTTTTAGTTCAGACAAAGCCTGACTATAAGTCGTATCGCTTTTAAGATAGGCAACCAAATCATTTACACTTCTTCTTTTTAATAATTCTTCATAATTAGCTTCAGTAAGTCTACGTGAATACATAGCTCTTGCTTTAGCAAGAATAGCATTAGAAGAAAAAGAACTCATAAGACCACCTCTTCTTTTTATTTTTCTTGACAGTTTTTAACGATAGTAGAAACCCACTCATCTTTATGTTGTTCATAAAGACTTGAAATTTGTTTCAGTGATTCTTTATATTCTTGTTCATTTTGTGCTTTTGTTTCTTGAATTTGCGCCTCTAGATTTTTCTTATGCTCATCCATTTTGATTTGATATTCTTTCACAAATGAATCATAAATTTCTTTTTTCTTGGCACTCATGTGAGATTGAACATCTTGTTTCTTTTTCTTCGCTTCTTCAACTTTTAAAGAACACTCCAAATCAATTTCCACGATATCTTGAATAATCTTGTCCAAAATCATCCCTCCTCACTTTCTCTATATCCTTATATAGTCTACTCCTATTTTTTTGACTTTTCAAGCAAAACAACAAAATCAAAAAAAGATTCCCTCTTTCCTATTATATATACATATAAAAGCTCTTATTATACAAAAAAACTACCTTTCGGTAGTTACTTTTCCTTTGGTGTCTTAAACATAATATAGATAGGAACTGCTAACATAATACCCCCTACAATATTACCTAATGTAGAAATTATCATATGCAATGTAAGACCACTCCAACTCACTGTATTTCCAAGCTGTGTTATCCCCATTGTAAATATTCCAGCATTTGCGACACAGTGTTCAAAACCTGGCAATACAAATGCCATAACAAATAACATAATCACAATTAACCTTGCAGTTTCATCCTTAATCTTAATCCCAGAATAAGCTGCAATACAAACAATAAAGTTACATAAAATTCCTTTTATAAATAATTCACCTACATCAAAGGTCAATTTACTTTCCATAATAGGTCTTAGATAATCACCCATCAAATGTGACTGTGCACCACTTTTTATAAACAAGAAGCACAACAAGGCAATCCCTATCGCATTTCCTATAAAGCATACAATCCACATTGGAATAATATCTCTAAATCTTAATTCGCCTTTTAATACAGGAATAATAGTCACAAAACAGTTTCCTGTAAATAACTCTGCCCCTAAATAGACAATTGCGACTAAGCCAATTCCAAAACTTGCTGCCACCGCAATTTTAGCGACTGTTACATGATCTTGAAGAATAGCACCTAAAGTATAAGAAAGAATTGCAGCTGCGCCTAAATATGCCCCTGCCATAAAGGCACGAGTTAGAAAACGCAAAGGATCCTTTTTCATAATTTCATATTTTATATGTCCTAATTTCCCCAATATTTCAATATCACTCACAATGACACCCCCAACTCATGCTCATTATATAAGAAACCGTAAAAAAAGGCAAAGCATAATTTCTTATCATAAGATAACTTAACTAAAAAATAAAAACCTAATCATAATTATCAAAATTACTCTTTTTTAATAAGCTCAACTTTCTCTTCCTTCTTTACATATAACTAGATATAATAAGGCATGAGGTGAAACTATGAAACTACTAGCAAGTGATTTTGATAATACTTTAATATTTGATGGTCTATTAAGAGATAACGATGTGACAAACATCAAATCTTTTCAAAACAATAATAATCTCTTTGGCGTATGTACTGGAAGATGTTTAAGTGGCATCCTTGAACCAAGTCTGCCTCATAATCTCAACTATGATTTTTATATTTTAATGAGTGGGGCTCTTATATTAAATAAAGAGAAAGATATCATCTTTGAAAAACAACTTCCTGTTTCTTTAATTAAAGACATCTATCTATTTTTAAATAAACAAGATGCTTCTTTAATTTATAAGGATAGTATGTATAAAATTTATCAAGAAGAAAAGCCTGATTATCCAGGTATCTATTTAAAATCTTTTGATGAACTCAATACTGACTTTGTGAGTGCTTTTTCTTTCCATTATAGCCATGATCAAATTGATCAAGCATATCAAGCAACTTTAAAGTTAAAAAAGAAGTATGGCGATATTGTCGAAATATATCAAAACAATGAACATATTGATTTGGCTGCTAAAGGATGCTCTAAAGGTCATGGGATGAAAATTATACAAGAATACTTTCATTTAGATGAAGATCAATTGCATGCGATTGGGGATTCGTGGAATGATTTACCTATGCTAGATAGTGTTAACAATAGTTATTCTTTTGACTATGCTCATAAAGATGTGCAAGCTCATGCTAAAAAAATAGTGAAGTCTGTTGCTCATTGTATTGATGATATAGAAAAAAGTGTTTGATTTTTTACTTTTTCACAAATATTTTAAGAATGTTTTTGATTAATACAAAATAATAAAATATAAAATTGACAAATGTATACAAAGATGCTATCATTTTTGAAATAACTAGGGAGGGTGTCTCAATGAACAATATAATTAACATTTCCATAACCTTAATGATTGTCGGAATTTGTTAAAAAGAGACTGCCTTATTTTATAGAAATCAAGAAGGCCTCATTCTATTAAATGAGGCTTTTTATGTAAGGGGGATAAACATGAAAATTGGAATCATTGGTCTTGGTACTGTTGGATTTGGGGTTGCTGAAATCTTAACTGAACAAAAAGAAAGACTAGAAAGACTAATTAATGAAGATGTTACAATTAAATACGGTTGTTCACTAGATGATGTTACATTACCTAAAGGTATTATTTATACATCAAACTACCAAGATGTAATTAATGATGATGAAGTTGATGTTATTGTTGAATTAATTGGGGGAACAACAATTGCCAAAAAGATTATTTTAGAAGCTTTATCCAAAGGAAAACATGTTGTGACTGCTAACAAAGCTTTGATTGCTCATGATGGTAAAGAAATCTTTGAAACTGCTACAAAGCACAATGTTAAAATTTATTATGAAGCATCAGTTGGTGGTGGGATTCCAGTTATAGTTCCTGCTAAAGAGGATTTAGTCGCAAATGAGATTGAAAAGATCGAAGGAATTTTAAATGGTACAACAAACTTTATTTTGACTTTAATGGAAACTGATAATCTTGATTTTGATGAAGCATTAACGATTGCTGATGGACTTGGTTATGTTGAGTCCGATGCATCTTTAGATTTAGATGGTATTGATGCTGCTCATAAAATTCAAATACTTGCTATGAATGCCTATGAAATCTTCTTTGATTTTGATAAAATAAAAGCAACGGGTATTCGTGATATTACTAAGAAGGATATGGACTATGCTAAGAAACTTGGTTATCGTATTAAGTTAATTGCTCAAGCAAAAAAACTTGACCAAGGTATTGGTATCGATGTTTCTCCCACATTAATTGGTATAAAAGACATTGTTGCAAATGTAAATCAAGCATATAATGTAGTGGAGATAACTTGTAATTATCTAGAAAATGTTATTTTCTATGGTAAAGGTGCTGGTCGTTATGTAACTGCAAGTGCTGTTGTTAGCGATATTATGAAAACTCATAAAGAAGATATGTGGTCTCATGATTATCAATATACTGATGATGTTTATCCGATAACTTATTCGAAGTATTATGTGAGATCTACACATCCTTTAGATATTGATTATGAAACATATTTCTCTCAAGATAAGGATCATATCTATATTACAGATAAGATTGAGCTTGATGACTTAAAACAACAATTACAAGGTGAAAAATATAACTTGTTCAAAGTGAGGGGCTAAATAAAATGAAAGTTATTGTCCAAAAGTTTGGTGGTACTTCAACAAGAAGTGTTGAAACACGCGAACATATGTATAAAAATATAATTCGAGAATTAGATGCAGGTCATAAGGTTGTTGCAGTCGTGAGTGCAATGGGAAGATTTGATGATCCTTATGCTACTGATACACTTTTATCTATTGTTGATACTGATCAATTAAGTGATGAAGAAATTGATCGTTTAACAAGTATCGGTGAAACGATTTCTACGCTTGTATGCAAGAGTGAACTCTCTAAAATGGGTTATGTCGTTGAAACCGTTACAAACAATGAATTAGGGATTGTCACTGATTGTCAACATCTTAATGCGACTATTACAACTGTTGAGGGAACACATATTCAAAACAAGCTAAAAGATGCCGACATTATTATCTGTCCTGGTTTCCAAGGCTATTCTCAAAACGGAAAAGTCACAACACTAGGTCGTGGTGGTAGTGATTTATCAGCAGTTGCTGTTGGGGTTGCAATTGATGCCAGTGAGGTAGAAATATATAGTGATGTGAATGGTATCTATACTGCCGATCCACGCATTGTCCCTGATGCGTTAAAATTAGACTATATCAGTTATGCAGAAATGTTAGAATTATCTAACAATGGAGCAAAGGTTTTAAATCACAGATGTGTTCAGCTAGCTGCAAAACACAATATTAAGATTCATGCCAGAAGCTCATTCGATAATCAAAAAGGAACATACGTGTTAGGAGATGAAATTATCATGAAAGATCATTTAAATCAATTAATTATATCTGGTATTACTGGTTCTCAAAACGAGGCTAGAATTACGCTTGTTGGAGTCGATGCTAAAGTTAATGGAGCAGGTCAACTCTTTGAAAAGATTTCTGATATCGGTGTCAATGTCAATGTTTTCAATCAAGCATTAGTTGGTGGCGGAAAGATGGATATATCTTTAATCATTAGTGATAAAGATGTTCCGGCTGTTGTAGAAGTTATTAATGATTTAAAAGAATTACTAAAACCTATAAAAACAATAGTGCGAGGAAATATTGGAAAAGTTGCTGTTATTGGTGTAGGTATAAAGAATAATAAAGGAATGTTTCAAAAAGTATATAATACTTTAATGAGTAATGACATTAATGTTGAAATGACATCTTGTAGTGAAATTAATATATCTTGTTATATTGATAGAGATGATGTTAAAAAAGCTCAAGTCTTATTACATGAAGCTTTCTTATAATTAAGGGGGAAATATAAAAATGAAGAAATATAATGTTGCAATTGTAGGAGCAACTGGTGCTGTAGGAAGAGAAATTTTAAGATGTTTATATCAATTTCATTTTCCTTTTGAAAACCTAAAACTATTAGCATCTGCTAGAAGTGCTGGAAAAACAATTGATTTTGAAGGTCATGAATATGTAATTGAAGAATTAACTGAAGAATCTTTTAAAGGTATTGATGTTGCTTTTTGGAGTGCAGGTGGAAGTATCTCAGAAAAATATATGCCTGATGCGATTAAAGCAGGATGTATCAATATTGATAACACTTCTCACTTTAGAATGGATCCTGATGTTCCTTTGGTTGTCCCTGAAGTTAATGGTGAAGCTTTAAAAGATCATAAAGGAATTATCGCTAATCCAAACTGTACAACGATTCAAATGGTAAGTGCGTTAAATAGATTAAATGAATATTTTGATATTGAAAGAATTATTGTTTCTACATATCAAGCAGTATCTGGTGCAGGTGTTGCAGGTATGGAAGAACTCTATCGACAATCTCAAGAAATATTAGATGGTAAAGAACCTGTCGCAAAAACACTACCTTGTGCATCTGACAAGTTACATTTCCCTATTGCGTTTAACTGTATTCCACAAGTTGATAAATTTGATTTAGATAATCATTATTCTAAAGAAGAAATGAAAATGGTTAATGAAACTAAAAAAATCTTTAACAAGGATATTAAAGTGAATGCAACTTGTGTTCGTGTTCCTGTCTTAAGAGGTCATAGTGAATCTGTTTATATTGAAACAAAAAAACCTATTGATATTGATAAAGTTTTTGAACTTCTATCTTCTTCACATGGTGTTGATTTATATGATGATATTGAAAACCAAGTCTATCCAATGGCAAACTTATTTATTGGAGACGAACTAGTTCATGTTGGACGTGTAAGAAAAGACTTAGATAATGATCATGGTTTAAGCTTATGGGTTGTTGCAGACCAACTTATGAAAGGTGCTGCTTATAACTCAGTTGATATTGCTTTAAAGATGATTGAAATGAATCTTTTATAACAAAACAAGCCCTTGCTTTATAAAGCAAGGACTTTTTCTTTTACTTATTCATTTTAATCTGTCCATCAACAATAGCGCCCTCATCAATCCTTAAACGCTTTGTATGAATATCTCCTTTAATACTTGCTCCTGCTTTAAGATATAATGATTCTAAAGCATGAACATTCCCTTTACAATAATTATCTATTGTCACTTCTTGACCTGTTACATTACCTGTAAAATCACTGTTTTTACAGATTTCTATATCCGTATCACTGTATATATTTCCTTGAACTTTAGCATGAACTAATAAAATACTTTTAGCACGAACATTTCCTATAATTGTTCCCTTTTCTATAACTATACGTCCTTTTGTCACAACATCCCCAATAATTGTTCCTTTTATTTCTAAATCTGCATCAGATGAAATATTCCCTTGTATCTCAGTATTTAGAGATAAGATTGAAGGTTCACTAGGTGCTATCACTTCATTTTTCACTCTCTTAACATCTTCAATCACAATCACTGATTCGTCATCGACAAGTAGGCTCTCTTGTCTTTTTTCAGTATGTTCCTCAACTATCAACTCATCATCTACTTCAAAATACTTATCTAGTAGCTTTTCTTTTAACTTTCCAAAATATTCACTCATATGATTCCCTCCTTATTTTATTATCAAGTATTGATAATAAATATCCTTTATCTTCTTTTTACTTCTTACTCGAATCGGCACTTTATTACCTGATATCATCTCAAATGTATCATCTACGTTATTTACATAATCCATATTGACTAAATAGCTTTGATGACATCTTATAAATCCAGCATCATTTATTTCTTTTTCAACATTTATAAGCTTTTCATACATTTGAACAATACGGTTACTCTTTAAATGAAAGAAGACTTTTGTGTTAGACGATTCAATATATTCAATATGCGATAACGGTATTACAAATTTAGGTTTACCCCTTGAATCTCTTACCGTTATTTTTCTTTCTTCCAATCCCTTAATATTTTTATATGCATTTAAAGTTTCAAATAATATGTCTTGCGTTAAAGGTTTGATTAGAAAATCAAAAGGATGAACAGCTAAACTCTCATATAATAACTGCTTTGACTTAGCATAAAGAATAATATCATTGACATAACCTTCATCCCTCATTTTAAAAACATGACTAAGACTCTTCTCATTATCAACATCAACAAAGATGATATTAAAATTTCTAAATAAAAGAGATTGAAAATTGTGAACAATTTGAACCGAATGCTCGATTTCTTTAAAACAATAATTTAATGTACTTTGTATAAGATTATAATCATCACTATGATGACCATAGATTCCTACACTTAATTTCATCACAACATCAACCTCCTTTCTCCATAAGCAAAAAAGCATATATACATATGCTTCTGTTTTGCAACTGGCTGTCATGCATATGCTTAGACCCTATAGTTTTGCGACACTACCTTTCGATAGCTTTGCATTATATCTTTTTTACATTCTAACAGATAGTGTGTGTTTTTAAATCATTTATCAATTTTCTTAACAAATCTTTGCATTTTAATTATTCTAACTCTATATTATCATTATCTTTTAATGAGGAAACAGAAGTTATGAAAAAAAGAACTAGATATTGATATGATTCCTCTAAAGTAGACAACGTAAATAAATAAAACGTTGCTTACAAA
>CAZWXH010000024.1:0-20175 GCA_964637725.1 uncultured Coprobacillus sp.
GTTAGCTCCACCAACACGTCTTACTTTTAATTCAAGTACAGGCATAATGTTGTTGATTGCTTGATCAAATACTTCCATTGCAGGGTTTCCAGTTTTTTCTTCAACTTTTTTAAATGCTTCATATAAGATGTTTTGAGCAACACCTTTTTTACCATCAAGCATAATATTGTTAATTAATTTTGTGATTACCTTTGAATTATAAATTGGATCAGGTAATACATCTCTTTTCGCAACTTGTCCTTTTCTAGGCATTAGTTTTTCCTCCTATCTCTAATTTTTAAGCTTTAGGCTTTTTAGCTCCATAATGTGAGCGTCCTTGCATACGATCTTTAACTCCAGCACAGTCCATAGTACCACGAATAATATGGTAACGAACCCCTGGTAAGTCTTTAACACGTCCTCCACGAATTAAAACAACACTATGTTCTTGTAGGTTGTGTCCAATCCCTGGGATATATGCTGTAACTTCTAAACCGTTTGATAAACGAACACGGGCATATTTACGTAAAGCCGAGTTAGGTTTCTTAGGTGTCATAGTAGCAACACGTGTACATACACCACGCTTTTGAGGCGCACTAACTTCTGTAGGTTTTTTCAACAAAGAGTTATATCCTCTATTTAACGCAGGTGATTTAGATTTAGTCGTTTTTTCATTACGACCTTTTCTGACTAATTGATTAATTGTAGGCATTTTGTTTCTCCTTTCCTCTATTAACACACAATTCCGGGTGTTTCAATTTCTTTTAGAATAAAATGCACTCTAAGACGAGCACCGTAGACAATAATACGATAATAATCCCTTAAAGTCAATACTTTTTTAATTTTTTTTATAAAAAAAGAGATAGACTATTTTCATAGTTTATCCCTTTGAATTATTCTTCTACTGATGCAAATTGTTCTTCAGAATCAGCATTTAATAAATCATCAGACAAAATTTCTGCTTCTAATAATTCAGCTTCCGCTAATTCCTTTGCTTTTCTTTCTTCTTCTAACTCTCTTGCGATTGTCTCAGGAGATTTTAAAGCACCTCTTAAACCTGTACCAGCTGGTAATAATTTACCAATAATAACATTTTCTTTAAGTCCTTTTAGAACATCAGTCTTTCCTTTGATTGCAGCATCAGTTAAGATTTTTGTTGTTTCTTGGAATGATGCAGCCGATAAGAATGATTCAGTTTCTAATGAAGCTTTTGTAATACCTAATAAAATAGGTCTTCCAACTGCTGGACGTTTATTTTCACGTAAGACTTCATCGTTTGATTCAGTGAATCTTTGTACATTAACATGTGTACCTGGAAGTGTTCCAGTATCTCCACCTTCAACAACACGAATCTTCTTTAACATTTGTCTAACAATAACTTCGATATGTTTATCTGAAATTTCAATCCCTTGTAAACGATATACCTTTTGAACTTCTTTTAAGATATAGTTTTCAACAGCTGAAACATCAGCAACCGCTAATAACTCTTTTGGATCAATTGATCCTTCAGTGATTTTAGCACCAATTGTCATTTGATCACCAACAGAAACTCTTAGCTTAGCACCATAAGGAGCTAAATAACTCTTTGTTTCTAAGTTGTTAGAAACAACAACTTCAGCACGACCACTGTTATCAATAATGTTTGTAACTTCACCTTCGATTTCAGAAATAATAGATTTTGCTTTTGGATTTCTAGCTTCAAATAACTCTTGAATACGTGGTAACCCTTGAGTGATATCAGCACCACCAGCAACTCCACCCATGTGGAATGTACGCATTGTTAACTGAGTACCAGGTTCCCCGATTGACTGAGCAGCCATAATACCAATTGCTTCTCCTATCATAACTTCTTCACCTGTCGCTAAGTTACGACCATAACATTTTCTACAAATACCTTTTTTCGCTTTACATCCAAGAACTGAACGAATTTCAACTTCTTCTATTCCAGCTTCAGTAATTTCTTTAGCAATTGTTTCATCCATTAAACCACCAGCCCCAACAATGATTTCTCCTGTTGTTGGATGAACGATATCTTTTTGTGAATAACGTCCAACAAGTCTGTCATATAACGGAACAATACTAGAGTTATCTGAAGTATTGTATAATTCAGTAACCATTAATCCTTTATCAGTTCCACAATCATCTTCAGTAATGATAACTTCTTGTGCAACATCAACCAAACGTCTAGTTAAGTAACCAGAGTCAGCTGTCTTTAATGCTGTATCGGTAGAACCTTTACGAGCACCATGGGTAGAAATAAAGAATTCAGATGCAGTTAATCCTTCTCTAAATGAAGATTTGATAGGTAACTCAATTGTTTCCCCTTTAGGGTTAGACATTAATCCACGCATACCAACTAACTGTGTAAAGTTAGAGATATTACCACGGGCACCAGAGTCTGACATGATGAAGATTGGATTCTTAGTATCAGCTTCGAATTCTTCCTTAACAACATTTTGAACTTGGTCCTTAACGCCTTCCCAAAGTTTAATAACTGCATTACTTCTTTCTTCTTCAGTAAGTTTTCCTTTACGATATAAACCTTTAATAACTTCTAACTTAGCGTCAGCCGCATCAAATAATTCATATTTATTTTCAGGAACTTGAATATCATATACAGATACTGTAATCCCGGCAATCGTTGAATAAAAGAAACCTTGATCTTTCAATTTATCAAGCATCGCTGTTGTTTCAGTCGTCTTGCTTGTTTTAAACACTTGATTAATGATATTTCCTAAAGCTTTTTTACCTAATGGTTTAATGATTTCTTGAGCTGCAATATGAGCTTTAATATCAGTCCCCATTGGTACAAAGTATTTATCAGGAGTTGCTTCTAAACTATTAGAACTTGTATCATTAATGAATGGGAAAGTTCCATCAAAAATTTGGTTAAAGATAATTTTTCCCACACTTGTAATTAAATAACTATTGTTTTGAGCATCAGTGAAAGTCGTATTATTTAAAGACTTTCCTCTAATAGCAACTCTTGAATGTAAATGAACTGTTTTAGCATCATAAGCCATCAATACTTCATTCACATCAGCAAAGACACTACCTTCACCAATTTTTCCAGCTTCTTCTAATGTTAAATAATAATTACCTAACACCATATCTTGAGAAGGTGTAACGATTGGTTTTCCATCTTTAGGTCCTAAGATATTTCCTGAACCTAACATTAATTGTCTTGCTTCTTGGATTGCTTCTTCACCTAAAGGTACATGGACTGCCATTTGGTCACCATCAAAGTCAGCATTGAACGCTGGCGTTACAAGAGGGTGAAGACGAATTGCACGTCCTTCTACTAATTTTGGTTCAAAGGCTTGAATACCAAGTCTATGAAGTGTCGGTGCACGGTTAAGTAATACTGGATGTTGTTTAATAACTTCTTCAACAATTGGCCAAATAGAATCTTCCATTCTATCGATCAATCTTTCTGCTGCTTTAATGTTAGTCGCAATTTGTTCTCTTACTAAACCACTAATAACAAACGGTTTAAATAAGTTCAATGCCATCTCACGTGGAATTCCACATTGATACATTTTCAAATCAGGACCAACCGCGATAACAGAACGACCAGAATAGTCAACACGCTTTCCTAATAAGTTTTGTCTGAAACGTCCTTGTTTCCCTTTTAAAGTATGGCTTAAAGACTTTAATGGTCTTCCACCAGCTCCTGTAATTGGTTTAGAACGACGACCGTTATCAATCAAAGCATCTACTGCTTCTTGTAACATACGTTTTTCGTTTTGGACGATAATTGAAGGAGTTCCTAACTCTAACAATTTCTTTAAACGATTATTACGTGTAATAACACGTCTATATAGATCATTTAAATCACTTGTCGCAAAACGTCCACCATCCAATTGTAACATTGGTCTTAAATCAGGTGGGATAACTGGAAGAACATCAAGAATCATCCATTCTGGTTGATTTGTAGATGCTCTAAAAGCTTCAATAGCTTCCAATCTCTTTATTAATTTCGCACGTTTTTGACCTTGTGCTTCTTTTAAGTCTTTTGTAACATTTTCAAACTCACTATCAAGATCTACTTTTTGAAGTAACACTTTAATAGCTTCTGCACCAGTTTTTGCATCAAATTGACTACCAAACTTTTCATAACAGTTACGATAATCTCTTTCTGATAAAACTTGTTTGTATTCTAATGGAGTATTTCCTTTATCCGTAACAACATAAGAAACAAAATAAATAATTTCTTCTAATTGTTTTGGAGACATATCAAGAATAAGACCCATTCTTGAAGGAATCCCTTTTAAATACCAGATATGAGCAACCGGAGTTGCAAGTTCAATGTGACCCATACGTTCACGACGGACTGAAGATTTCGTAACTTCAACGCCACAACGATCACAAACCACACCTTTATATCTTACTTTCTTATACTTACCACAACTACATTCCCAATCTTTAGAAGGACCAAAGATTTTTTCACAGAATAAACCATCTTTTTCTGGTTTTTGAGAACGATAGTTAATTGTTTCTGGTTTTCTTACCTCACCATAAGACCATTCACGAATTTTTTCTGGAGAAGCTAAACCAATTTGAATTGCTGAAAAATTATTAATATCTGCCATTCATCGTTTCCTCCTATTCTTCGTTACTTTCTTTTTCATCAAAGAGACCATCAACAAGTTCATCTAAATCATCAAAAGATTCTTCTTCATTGTCAAAATCTCCAGTTACTTCTTCTTCCACAACTTCTTCAACTGCTGTTTCAGGAGCTGGGATATCATCAATCGAAGTTGGGAAACGACGTTCCTCATCTTCAATTTTTCTTTCATCAATTTCTTGACCATCTTCATCAAGCATACGAATATCCAATGATAAAGCTTGTAATTCTTTCTTTAAAACTCTAAATGATTCAGGTAATCCTGGATCAGGTAACTTTTGACCCTTAACAATTGCTTCATAAGTCTTCACACGTCCTACAACATCATCAGACTTCACAGTTAAGATTTCACGTAATGTATATGCTGCACCATAAGCTTCAAGTGCCCACACTTCCATTTCCCCAAATCTTTGTCCACCGTTTTGAGCCTTACCACCAAGTGGTTGTTGCGTAACTAATGAGTATGGTCCAACTGATCTTGCATGTAGTTTATCATCAACCATGTGGGCCAATTTAATCATATACATGATACCAACTGAAACCTTAGAATCAAAATATTCACCAGTTAATCCTGAAATCACTGGTTGTTTTCCATCTTCAGGCATGTTTGCTTGTTTCATAATATCAACAAGATCCTTAGAATTAATACCATCAAAGGCTGGTGTTGCATAATACAACCCTAACTCTTTAGCAGCATAACCTAAGTGAAGTTCTAATACTTGTCCAATGTTCATACGAGAAGGAACCCCTAATGGGTTTAACATAATGTCTAAAACTGTTCCGTCTTCTAAGTGTGGCATATCTTCGATTGGTAGAATTTTAGAGATAACCCCTTTATTACCATGACGACCTGCCATTTTATCTCCCTCAGAGATTTTACGTTTTTGAACAATATAAACTTTAACAACTTTATTAACACCTGGTTGAAGTTCATCACCAGTTTTTCTTGAGAAAACTTTAATATCATGAATGATACCAGCTCCACCATGAGGAACTCTTAATGAATTGTCTTTTACTTCTCTTGATTTTTCACCAAAAATAGCTAATAACAATTTTTCTTCAGCTGATAATTCAGCTTGTCCTTTAGGCGTAACCTTACCAACTAAAATATCGCCTTCTTTAACTTCAGCACCAATCATAATGATACCTTCGCTGTTTAAGTTCTTACGTGCATCTTCTCCAACGTTAGGAATATCTCTTGTGATTTCTTCTGGGCCAAGTTTAGTATCACGACATTCAATACTATACTCTTCAATATGAATAGATGTATAAACATCATCTTTTACTAGTCTTTCAGACATAATAACAGCATCTTCATAGTTATAACCATTCCATGTCATGAAACCAACCAATACATTTTGTCCTAAAGCAAGTTCACCTTGTTCCATTGATGGACCATCGGCTAAAACTTCACCCTTTAAAACTTTATCCCCTACTTTAACAATAGGTCTATGGTTAATACATGTTCCAGCATTTGAAATTGTAAACTTAGATAAACGATAATTCTTAGCACCGCTATCTCCTTCAATAACAACTTTCATAGCATCTACATATGTGACAACACCTGCTTCTTTAGCAACAATTGCTGCTCCAGAATCTCTTGCTGCTTGGTATTCCATACCAGTTCCAACAAGTGGTGTATGTGGATTTAATAATGGTACTGCTTGACGTTGCATGTTGGCACCCATCAAAGCACGTGTTGCATCATCGTTTTCCAAGAAAGGAATACATGAAGTTGCAACTGAAACGATTTGTTTAGGTGAAATGTCAATAAAATCAACTTCACTAGGCTTAGCCATAATATTTTCACCTAAATGACGTGAGATAACTTGTTCATCAACAATTTCATTATCATCAGAAATAAGAACTTTTGCTTGTGCAATAATATAGTTCTTTTCTTCATCAGCAGTTAAATAACGAATATCACCTTCATCAATTATACTATTATTAACTTTACGATAAGGTGTTTCAATAAATCCATATTGATTAATCTTTGCATAAGATGCAAGAGTAGAAATTAATCCAATGTTTGGTCCTTCAGGTGTTTCAATTGGACAAATACGACCATAATGAGATGGATGGACGTCACGGACTTCATATCCTGCTCTATCTCTAGATAAACCACCAGGCCCTAAAGCAGATAAACGACGTTTATTTGTTAATTCGGCAAGAGGATTGATTTGATCCATGAATTGAGATAATTGAGATGATGAAAAGAATTCTTTCATCGCTGAAGTTAATGGACGAATATTTGTTAATGATTGAGGTGTTACACTATCAACTTCTGATAATGACATTCTTTCTTTAACGACTCTCTCCATTCTAGATAAACCAATTCTAAATTGGTTTTGAATTAATTCACCAACAGAACGAACACGTCTATTTCCTAAATGATCAATATCATCTAATAAACCAATTCTATCCATTAAGTTAACTCTATCTTCAGAAGCTAAATCTAAACAATCATAAATATCAACTAAGTTAAGCATATAAGAATATGCTGCTAACATATCAGAGATCGTTACATATTTACAATCTAAAGATAAGTCAGTTCCAACCACTTTCATTTTCTTTGACTTAGATTCGTCAACAAAAATTTCAACTGATTGAATAGCCCCATTTGAATTCATAAATTCATTTGTTTTCACTTCTGTTGTATGTGCCCCTGCTTCAAATACAGGTTTTAATAAATCAACTTTATCTTTAGTCAATAAAGTTCCTTTTTTCATAACAACTTTGCCGTTAATATCTTTGATATCTTCAGCTAAAACACGATTAGTAATACGGTCTAATAAACTCAATTTTTTACCAAGTTTAAAACGACCAGCACGAGCTAAATCATATCTTTTTGCATCAAAAAACTTAGCAAATAATAATGTATTCGCACCCTCTAAAGTAGCTGGTTCACCAGGTCTTAATTTATTGTAAATTTCGATTAAAGCTTCATCAGTATTGTGAGTAGGATCCTTAGCAAGAGTATTTCTTACAAATTCATGATCACCTAAAACATTAATAATGTCTTCATCACTACTTAATCCTAAAGCACGTAAAAGGATCGTACCAGGAATCTTACGAGTTCTATCAATACGTACGTTTAAAATATCTTTTGCATCATTTTCAAATTCTAACCATGTCCCACGTGAAGGAATAATACTACCAGTAAACACTGTCTTCCCACTCTTGTCCATAGCCTCAGCAAAATATGCCCCTGGAGAACGAACTAATTGTGAAACGATAACACGTTCTGCACCATTAATAATAAAAGTTCCAGAGTCTGTCATGAGTGGAAAATCACCCATAAACACTTCATTTTCTTTGATTTCGCCAGTTCCATTGTTCACTAAACGAAGAGTTGCACGAATAGGTGCTGAATAATTCGCATCTCTATCCTTTGCTTCATCTACTGAATATTTTGCATCATCAAAACGACAATCCACAAATTCTAATGTTAAAGTATCATTAAAATTGCTGATTGGATAAACATCATTAAATACTTCTTTAATTCCCTCATTCTTGAACCAATCATATGAATCTGTTTGAATTTCTACCAAATTTGGTAGTTCTAAAGACCCACTAATTCTTGAATAATTACTACGTTTAATACGACTTTTTAATTGAGTCACATTCTTTTCCAAGTCCGCTTCACTCCTTATTGATTATCTCTATCTCTATGTCAAAAGCATAGCAAAAAACACTGCTTTTTAGATATGAGTAGGCATTGTATTATACTAGCATAGTCAATAGTGTTAGTCAATATAAAATTTAAAAAATCAATATTTATTTTGACAACCTAAAATTCAGTGTTATTTAATAGATTTTAATATAAAATATCCTTTATCCTTTGTCACAATTTGACAATTCTGAAAAACCTCTTCCATTTTCTTTTTAGCAGATAAAGCACCTTGCTTTTTTTGAATTACAATAATTAATTCTCCTTGTTGATTTAAATGATTATATGCTTTTTCAAGAATTTCAAAAACAACTTTTTTTCCTGCTCTTATTGGTGGGTTAGACACAATAATATCAAAGTGTCCTGTAACATCTTCATAGATGTTACTCTTATACGCTTTAATATGATCAAGTTTATTTAATTCAATAGACTGATTTGTTAATGAAATTGCTCTTTCATTAACATCGATCAATTCAACATCTAACCATGGATACTCTGTTTTCAAGGAAATTCCCAGTGTTCCATATCCACAACCAACATCTAACAAAGACATCTGTTGTTTTTGAATGTCCATACATTCAAGCAATACTCTCGATCCATAATCAACACGTTCCTTTGAGAAAACACCAATATCACTTAGAAAAGTAATTTGATGTTTTCGATAAGTAAAAGGAATACGTGTTTGTTTGGATTTTAAATCAACATTATTTGTATAATAATGTGTCATAGTTTCTCCTAACAAAAAAGCCCTTATAAAAGGGCTTTGTTTTGTGTAACAATTATTTAACTTCTACGCTTGCTCCAGCAGCTTCTAATTGTTCTTTAATCTTAGCTCCTTCTTCAGCAGGAACATCTTTTTTGATTTCTGCAGGAACGTTGTCAACTATACCTTTAGCTTCAACTAATCCTAAACCAGTGATTTCTCTTACTGCTTTGATAACAGCAACTTTAGTTCCACCAACATCAGTTAATGTAACTGTAACGTTTGCAGCAGGTCCAGCTTCACCAGCATCTGCTCCTCCAGCTACTACTGCAACTGGTGCAGAAGCTGTTACGTCGAATTTTTCTTCGATTGCTTTTACTAAATCATTTAATTCTAAAATTGTAGCTTCTTCTAAATAAGCTAAGATATCTTCATGTGTTAATTTTGCCATTTTTCTTATCCTCCTAAGTTTTTTAACTATTCAGCAGCTGTTGCTGCCCCTTCTTTTGCATCTGCAACTGCTTTAATAGCTCTTGCAAATTTACTAACTGGTGCTTGAATACATCCAAGTAACATAGAGTACATACCACTACGATTTGGAAGTTTAGCCACAGCTTGTACTTCTTCTGCAGGTAAAAATTTACCTTCAACATAAGCCGCTTTAATTAATAAAGCTTCATGTTTTTTTGCGAACTCTGCTAATAATCTAGCAGGAGCGACCGCATCTTCTTGTCCAAAGACGATTGCATTAGGACCAACTAAATATTCATTTAATTCGTTCATGCCTTGTTGTTCTGTTGCTCTTTGAACTAATTTGTTTTTGTATACTTTCATTGAAACGTTTTCTGCTCTTAATGCAGTACGTAATTCAGTGATTTCTCCAACTGATAAACCACGATATTCAACAACAACTGTTGATTGTGCAGTTTTTAACTGATCAGCTATTTCAGCAACAACTTTTGATTTTGCTTCAATCATTTCTTTTGACATTGTTACACCTCCTGTTTTTTTATATATGCAACAATATATCCGATGAAAAAACTCCCACGCGTGAACGAGGGAGTTTGTCAAAGTAATTTGACAATATCACCTCGGTAACATGATTAAGGTTTCCCCGTTACTGTCTACGGTATATTGATTGCGACTTGTTTGGGCTTCTTTACTATAAAGAAGTTGATACTTTAACTGCAGGTCCCATAGTTGTTGAAATGACAACATTTTTCATATAAGTTCCTTTTGCAGCAGTTGGTTTAGATTTAATTAATAAATCATAAACTGTCTTAAAGTTATCAGTTAATTTTGCTTCATCAAATGAAGCTTTACCGATTGGCATATGAACATTACCATCTTTATCAGTACGGTAAGTCACTTTACCAGCTTTTGTTTCTTGAACTGCTTTTGTAACATCCATTGTTACAGTTCCAGTTTTAGGGTTTGGCATTAATCCTTTAGGTCCTAAGATACGACCTAATTTTCCTAATTCAGCCATCATATCAGGTGTAGCGATCATAACTTCGAAATCTAACCACCCTTTTTGGATATCTTCTAAGATTTCTTTTCCACCAACTACATCAGCTCCAGCAGCTTTCGCTTCTTCAACTTTAGCTCCTTGAGTTACAACTAAAACTTTTTTAGTTGATCCTGTACCATGTGGTAACACAATAGCACCACGTAGTTGTTGTTCAGCATGTCTTGTATCTAAACCTAATTTAAATACAACATCTACACTTGCATCAAATTTTACATTACTTGTTTTCTTTACTAAAGCAACTGCTTCATCAATTGGGTAAGCTTTACCTGGTTCAATAAGAGCAGCGGCTTCTTTAAATCTTTTTCCATGTTTAGCCATTTTCTTTTCTCCTCTTCATTACTTAGGCTTCTAAGCCTTCAACTTTAATACCCATATTACGAGCAGTACCTGCAACAATTTTCATTGCTCCTTCAATATCGATTGCATTTAAGTCAACCATCTTGTATTCAGCAATTTCTTTTAATTTTGCAGCTGATAAAGTTGCAACAGTTTCTTTTGAATCTGATGCTGCTTTTTTAATTCCACATGCTTTTTTAAGCATTTCTGCTGTTGGAGCAGTTTTTAAAACGAAATCAAAATCTTTATCATCATAAATTGTCAAAACTACAGGTACAGTTTCTCCCATACGATCTCTTGTTTGATCATTGAAAGCTGTACAGAATTTTGGCATTTGAATTCCAGCACCTGCTAATGCAGGACCTGGTTTAGCTCCCCCTGCAGGGAATTGAATCTTCATAATTCTAGCGATTTTCTTACTCACGCGACACACCTCCTGTTTAAATTTGTCCGTGCTGTGGTCAAATGGACACGCTCGTCCTCCCACGCATAGTAACACACATTGCGTCGATTTATTATTATACATAATATTTTTGATAATGCAATACTTTTCGTTGAATTTATCAAAGTTTTTTGTATTAGAAAAAGGCATTTCTGCCTTTTATGATAAATCTGATTTTTCTAATTGAATAAGTTCTACTTCCATTGGTGTTTCATTTCCTAAGAAATCAACCAAAACAATCGCTGTTTCTTTTTCAAAATCAATACTTTCAACTTTTCCAAGTTTACCTGCAAAAGGACCAGAAAGAACTTTAACTTCATCAGAAACTTCATAGTTGATTTCAACCAATGAAGTTTTAATACCCATTCTTTTTAAAATAGGATCAATTTCATGGTTTTGAAGTGGGAATGGTTTTGCCCCTCCCCCAGAAGAACCAATAAATCCAGTGACTCCTGAAGTATTACGAACAACGTACCATGCTTCATCAGTCATAATCATTTCAACCAAAACATATCCTGGGAACATATTCTTTGTTTTGTTAATCTTTTTACCATCTTTAATTTCAGTTTCTACATGTTCAGGAATTACAATATTAAATAAACAATCTTGAAGTCCCATTGTTTCAATACGCTTCTCTAAGTTTTCTTTAACTTTATTTTCATGACCTGAATATGTATTAACAACATACCAGCGTCTTCCTTCTTCATTCATTCCTGCCATCTTAGTTCATCCCCAATGCTTTCAATATTACCGCAATTACTGCATCACTTGCATAAAAATAAATTCCAAATAGTGTACAAAAAACCAATACGACTATAGAGTTATATGCTAATTCTTTTTTTGTCAACCAATGGATATTCTTTATTTCAGAACGAATTCCTTTGAGTGAGCACCATTCTTTCATCTTCATAAGATGTCCTCCTATTTTGTTTCTTTATGTAGAGTGTGCTTTCCACACTTTTTACAATACTTATTCAATTCTAATCTTTCAACATTCACACGTTTGTTTTTAACAATAGAATAATTACGTGATAAACATTCGCTACATACCAATATCACTTTTTGTTTCATGTCTACCACTCCTTTGTCGTTATTATAATTTAACACATTTACTTTAACTCGTCAATGCCTTGTACTTTCTTATGATAACGATAAACTGCATTATAAACACTTTTTACAGAAATATTAAGTTTTATAGAAATCTCTATTTCATCATAACCATAATTTTTACATTGCATCACTTCCAACTCTCTAGGTGACGCCTTTTCTTCAATACATGCCATATAATGAGTTTCTGTCTCTTTTACAAGTAAAGTTACATCCGGTTGATAACTATGCTTAGGATCTTCTATAACATCCTCATACTTCATTTGTTTATCAGTCCCAATATAATCATCAAAAGAAATCACTCTATTTTCTTTATAAATCATTTTATTACTCTTTGTTCGTAACAATGATGAAATTCTTCTGGTTAAAGATATCTTCATATATGTTTTCAAACTAGCATTTTGATCACTTCGATAACAAGCAACAATTTGTTGAAAATTAACCATCGCTACTTGAATATAATCATCATAATCCATTCCTTGATACACATAACAAAATGGTTTCAACCACCTTGCTACTAACTTATAATACTTTTGATATAATAATTCACTTGCTTCATTACTACCACAATGCATTAAATACATTAATTCATCATCACTATAACGTTCCACCGTTACTCCTTTCTACTTTATAAAGGATGACGAGAATTATAGACCTGATATAAGATAACGGCAGTTGCCACACTTGCGTTCAATGACGTAACATGTCCAGTCATTGGCAAGATAACATTCATATCACAACTTTGCTTTACCAAACGAGAAATCCCTGCACCTTCAGATCCAATCACAATGACTAGCGGCATATTGTAATCAATACGGCGATAATCTTGAGATTCATTAAGTTCACAACCAACAACCCAATAACCTTTTTGTTTTAAATCTTCCAAAGTCCTTGAAAGATTTGTCACTTGTGCAACTTTTACATGATCAATTGCTCCCGTAGAAACTTTAGCGACTGTTGGAGTTAATCCGACACTACGGTTTTTACCAATAATGACACCATCTACTTCAACTGCATCACAAGTTCTTAAGATTGCTCCTAAATTATGTGGATCTTCTAAACCATCTAACATTAACAACAATGGTTGTTTTCCTTCTGGAATAGAAGCAATGATTTTATCTACTTCATAATAATCATATCCTTCAACTTGGGCAACAATACCTTGATGCACAACATTCCCAACCATTTCATTTAAGACACCTTTATGAGTGACTATATTAATATTAACATTTTTCTTTTTTGCTAAAGACATTAACTTATCATCAATAACATTCTTCATCATATAAACCTGATATACTGGTTTATCTCCTTTTAAAGATTCAAAAACTGTATTTTTTCCATATATATATTGTCTCATAATTTACCCCTTTGTGCGTCTCAAATTTGTCTCAAATTTGTTTCATGAATTTCTCAATACAAATTCTTTATATAATTCAAATATTTCTTGAATACGTTCCTCTTTTTTTAATAAATACAAATGTCCAATCAGTGCTTCAAATCCTGAAGATTGATTATGTGTAATAACACTTGTATTTTTCATTACTCTTGTGTTCTTAGCATTTCTACCACGTTTATAGATAAGAATCTCTTCTTCACTTACCCATTCATTTGTCATTGCTTCTTTCATAAATAATGCTTGTGCTTTCGCACTCACAAAACCAATAGCGGCTTTTTGTAGTAAATCAGGTTTTGTAATTTCTTGTTCAACAATAAGATATTCTCTTACATATACTTCAAATATGGCATCACCTAAATAAGCCAGCGCCAAAGCATTTATCAATTCAGGTCTCATATTAAATAATTCCTCTATCTTGAAGTATCACTCTTAACTGATCAGCTTCATCAAAATTCTTATTCGCTTTTTCTTCCAACCACCTTTGATACATATCAATATCTTCATTCGACAGTTCCTTAACATGATAAACAAATCCCATCATCTTTAACATTTCTACTAGTGTTTGATATTCCTTTGATATTAACACATCATCTTTTTCTTTAACACGCATGACTTGATTTAATACTTTGACTTGTTCAAGTATAAGTGTTAATGCGAGTGATGTATTTAAGTCATCAGTAAGGGCATCTACCATTTGATCAACCGTTGCTTGTTTGTATTCACTATCAACAGCATGTTGAACTTGTAAATATAAAGATGTTTGTTTCATCACATTATCTACTTTTTCAACTTCCTTTTTAACATTATTTAAAACTTCTTCTGTAAAGTTTAATGGGTTACGATAATGTGTTGATAACATCAACCACTTATAAACATTACATCCCAGTTCTGCCAACAAATCTTTAGCCCATAACACATTCCCTAAAGACTTAGACATTTTTTGATTATTAATATTAATCATTTGATTATGCATCCATACATTTGCGATAGGATGATGATGACATGCTATCGATTGAGCAATCTCATTTTCATGATGTGGGAATTTCAAATCTTGTCCTCCCCCATGAATATCAATACGCCCATGATCAAAGATATCATTAATCATAACAACGCATTCCGTATGCCATCCCGGTCTCCCTTGAGACCATGGACTATCAAAGCGTAATCCGTCATCTGTCTTTTTCCATAACGCAAAATCAGTAGAACTTTCTTTTTTATTAGTTTCTTCTACTCTCTCACTTGCTCCAGCAATTAAATCTTCAACCTTAATACCAGACAACATCCCATACTCTTTAATCTTAGTGACTCTAAAATAAACATCACCTTCAACCTCATAAGCATATCCTTGATCAACTAAATCTTTAATAAAATCAATAATCGGTTGCATTGTTTCAGTGACTCTAGGCGCATATGTTGGAAATAATAAGTTTAAATCTCTTCTTACATCTTCATAAGCCTTAATATATTTATCAGTCAATTCTTTTTCACTGACACCTTCTTGTTTTGCAGCATTGATGATTTTATCATCAACATCAGTAAAGTTAGAAACAAAAGTAACCTTATAGCCTATATATTCAAAAGTTCTTCGTAAAATATCAAAAACAATCATCGGTCTCGTATTTCCAATATGGACATAATTATAGACTGTTGGTCCACACACATAAATACTGACTTCTCCTTCTTTGATAGAAACAAATTCTTCCTTCTTATTCGTTAATCCATTAAATATTTTCATAACTTCCTCCTCATAAATAAAAAAGCAGATAATAAAGACACCTTGTGTTCATCCACTTTATTATATGCTTCGATTTAACTTTTAACGCAAGTTCACGTTCTTTCTTTTCAAAAGACTCAAGCAAGGGCATCCCAGACTATTCACTAGATCATTTCCACCAACAGATCCTCGCTATAAGTTCTTCATCTTTTCATTCTTACCTATAATTTATTTATACTATAACAAATTCTTATTTATATATCAAGAAACTTGTTCACGATGAACCGTTAATGATTCTAGATATTTAGAAATCACTGGAATATTTTCTTCATATGTTTGTTTAGGTGCAACATAGCTCACTACATAAGTTGCATCCGCTGTAAAATAAGCCATATGTTTAAAATACAATCCCGTCGATAAACTTCCCGTAAATTCTTGACACTTCAAGCCGCTTTGAATCGTTACATTTTTATATGCAACATCTATTGAACCATCTTCTTCTAATTGACCAGCATAAAGGGCTGGCATTTCTTCAACCATATTATCACTATCATCTTTAATTGTTGAATAAGAGATAACTTCATCTTCTTTTTTAAAACTCACCATTTTTTTATTATCAATTGATGTATCCATTTCAAAAGTCTTAGGATAATAGAAAGAGACTTGATCGCCAACTTTGTATTCAGTGCCATCTTTTTCTATAAATACATTTTCTACTTTTTTACTACACGCATATACCGTTACTAACAGTATCGACGCTGCTATAATCTTCATACAAGTTCGCATATACACTCCTCCTTACTCACATATTGTACTAAACATTTTTTATGAAAGCAACAGAAAGTCGCATACTCATACACAAAAGAGATAGGTTTCCCTATCTCCTTTGCCTAATCTAACAATGAATTAAAAACTTTCAAATAGGCATCAGCACTTTTATCCCAATCAAGTTTAGCCTTCATTGCACGATGCATTAAATCACTCCATTTTTGTTTATCACTATAGATATTTAACGCATAATCTATAACTGCTAACATTTCATGTGCGTTATAATTTGCAAAACTAAATCCAGTTCCAGTATTCTCAAATTCATTATACGGTTCAACACTGTCTTTCAAACCACCTGTTTCTCTTACAATTGGAATTGTTCCATAACGAAGAGACATCATTTGTGATAATCCACATGGTTCAAATAAAGATGGCATTAAGAACATATCAGAACCTGCATAAATACGACATGATAATCCAAAATCATATTTTAAATTTAAAGATAATTTTTGATTATGATAAGCAGCTATTGCTTTTAAAGGTTCTTCAAATTTTTGATCACCAGCACCTAAGATAACAACTTGAACATCACGTTTCATTAATTCATCCATTCTATTGATAATTAAATCCAAACCTTTTTGCCAAGTTAATCTTGTAACAATACCAATTAATGGTATATCTGCACTTACAGGTAAACCACATTCTTTCTGTAAAGCCATTTTGTTTTTTACTTTTTTAGTATCAACTGTTTTTTCATTAAAATGCTCAACAATTTCAGGATCTGTTTCAGGATTAATTGTATCATAATCAATACCATTTAAGATCCCATATAAATCATGTCTACGCATTTGTAAAATACCTTCTAACCCTTCACCAAAAGAATCAGTTAAGATTTCTTGTGCATATGTTGGTGAAACAGTTGTAATAGCATCACTGTAGAAAATAGCCGCTTTCATCATATTAAAACAACCATCATTTCGACAATTACCATTATAATATAAATAATTATCTAATCCAAAATGATCACTCAATAACTTAGGATCACACTTCCCTTGATAAGCAATATTATGAATTGTAAATACAACTTTAATTCCTTGATAGTATTCATAATATCCATATCTCTCTTTGTATAAAGGTGCAATCATAGCCGTTTGCCAATCATGCAAGTGTAAAACATCAGGTTTAATATCCACATGTGATAATAACTCTAAAACCGCAAAATCAAAGAATGCAAATCTTTCATTATCATCATCATAACCATATAATCCTGGTCTTCTAAAATACTGTTCATTATCAATAAAGTAATATGTTACTCCATCATATTCAGCCTTAAAAACACCACAATAACATTTTCTCCACCCTACCCAAATATCATAACTCATCACATATTCAAGTTGATCAGCCATTTTCATATCTTGATATTTAGGAAGAATAACAAAACACTCATGTCCTTTTTCAACTAATGATTTAGGTAAAGAACCTAAAACATCAGCCAATCCTCCTGATTTAATATAAGGGTTTGCCTCGCTTGTTGCAAAAACAATTCTCATTAGACAACATCTCCTTCTTTAACATATAGAGGTTCATCATTTCCAATTAATTCTTTCTTCTTTTCAACACGTGCTTCCTTATCCATAATCACATTTTCTAAATGTGCTCCTGGACAAACATGTGCCCCATTTAATAAAATACAGTTTTTAACAATCGCATTTTTACCAATTACGACATTACGTGATATAATACTTCCTTCTACTTCCCCATCAACAATAACTCCATTTGCGACAAATGATTTCTTCACTTGAGCATTCTTCATATATTTTGTTGGTGGCGTATCATTCGTATTGGTAAAGATTGGCCAAGTACTCTTAAAGACTTGTGTCGAAACATCCATATCTAAGAATTCAAGACTTGTCTTATAATACGATTCATAAGAATCAATACATCTCGCAAATCCCTTATACTCATAAGCCATAATCTTTCTTTCATCACATAAATAAGCAAGCGTGTCTTTTAAATCAAAGAATGAACTAATCTTTTTAGCATATGCCATTACACTTAATAAAACTTTCGCATTAATAACATAAGTCTCTAAAGAAATATTTCTTTCTTTACGATTCCCTTTATTTTGTTTAATCTCTTCTACTTGTTTTCCTTTAATTCTTAAATAATCAGATCCCACAAAAGTTTCATTCGCATTATTAATTCTTTGATAAACCATTGTAATTTCTGCTCCTGATCTCATATGAGCATCAATAACTTCATCATAGTTCATTGTCGTAATAATATGCGCAGGTGCAATGACTACATAATCGGCTTTCGCTTTCTTCAAGAAAGCAATATTTTCAATTAAATTATTAATATCATGATTATACTTATTGTTATTGGCATAAGCTTCATTATATAGAAATGAAACCCCACCTGATTTAGAGTTGAAATTCCAAGAATTTCCATTCCCTAAATGTTTAAATAAAGATCTTGGTTTTTCCTTAATTAAAACCCCTACTGTATCTACATGTGAATTAGACATGTTAGATAAAACAAAATCAATCATTCCATAACGTCCTAAAAAACTAACTGAAGCAACTGGTCTTCTTTCTGTTAGACCTTTATAAGAAACATCAGAATGTAAATTGACTAATCCTACTACTTTTGCCATTGTAACCCCTCCTATTTCGCATTGTCACTAACAAGTTCAACTTTTTCAGCTGACTTATTGACAACTTTCTTAGCTTTTATAACAACACCTTCATCAACGATAGTTTTATAGACTTCTGCTCCTTCTTCAATTAATACCCCTGGCATTAAAACTGAATCAACAACTTTTGCACCTTCACCAACATATACATTGTTGAATAAAACAGAACCTTCTACATCACCATTGACAATACAGCCTTGAGTCACAAGTGAATTCTTGACTGTTGCTTCTTCGCCAATAATTTGAGGTTTACTCAATGTGTCTTCAGTATAAATCTTCCAATCTTTCTTTATATTATAAAGATCTAGTTCTTTGTCGTCTAGCAAGTCCATATTCGCTTGCCATAAACTTTCAACAGTTCCAACATCTTTCCAATATCCAGCAAATTCATAAGCATATAATTTCTTCTTATCGTTAAGCATGTTTGGAATAATATCCATACCAAAGTCATGATTACTCTTTTCATTCTTCTCATCATCAATTAAATATTTTCTTAATTCTTTATACGTAAAGATATAAATACCCATAGATGCTAAAGTAGATTTTGGTTTTTCTGGTTTTTCATCAAACTCATAAATCGTACCATCTTTATTGGTATTCATAATACCAAAACGACTTGCTTCTTTTAAAGAAACATTTAAAACAGCAACAGTTAAATCAGCACCTTTAGCTTTATGTGCTTTTAACATATCATCATAATCCATCTTATAAATATGATCCCCTGATAAAATCAAAACATATTCAGGATTATATTGATCTAAGAAGCCAATATTTTGACCAATAGCATCCGCTGTTCCAGCATACCAAGTCGCTCCTACTTCGCCTCTTTCACGAGCTGGTAAAATAGCAGCTAGAGAACTATTCCCATCAAGTCCCCATTTAGAACCAGCTCCAACATATGTTCCTAATAATACTGATTCATATTGCGTTAAAACACCAACAATATCAATTCCTGAATTCGCGCAGTTACTCAAAGGAAAATCTATAATTCTATATTTCCCTCCAAAATAAACAGCCGGTTTTGCGACTTTTGCTGTCAAAGCTTCAAGACGCGTTCCACGACCACCCGCTAAGATCATCGCAACAATTTCTTTTCCCATAATTTTTCCTCCTAAACTTTATTGTGAAAGTGCTTACCTATAACTCTATTCTATCACATAACATCTTAAAAAAACATAAATTCATGTCATTTTCAAAATAAAAAAAC
>CAZWXH010000025.1:0-16410 GCA_964637725.1 uncultured Coprobacillus sp.
GCTCACGAGGGACTTTCACCCTAGATGTATGACATGCCCGTCATACTAAGAAAAAAGGCAATCATTATTGCCTTTGTTTCTTTATAGTTCTTCACCATTTGTTTCAATAACTTTTTTATACCAATAGAATGAATCTTTCTTTAAACGAGAGAAATCTCCTGTTCCATCATCATTTCTATCAACATAGATAAATCCATAACGTTTAGCCATTTCACCAGTAGATGCTGAAACTAAATCAATACATCCCCAAGGTGTATAACCGATTAAATCAACACCATCGATAAGTGCTTCTCGCATTTGTTCAATATGTTGTTTTAAATAATCAATACGGTAACTATCATGAATTGATCCATCTGCTTCTAATGTATCAAACGCTCCTAAACCATTTTCAACAACCATCATTGGTAATTGATAACGATCATAGATTTCATTTAATGAATATCTTAATCCCTTAGGATCAATTTGCCATCCCCAATCACTTGCTTTTAAATATGGGTTATTCACTCCGCCTAAAATATTTCCTTGTCCTTTTTGAGCTGAAGAATCAGCACTTTGACATACTGACATATAATAACTAAATGTATAGAAATCTACTTTCCCATTTTTTAAAGTTTCAATATCCCCATCTGCCATTTTAATATCTAAGTTATGTTCTTTGAAATATCTATTCATATATGTTGGATAATATCCTCTACATTGAACATCACTACAGAAGTTATTCATAATATGATTAAATTGTTGATTAACAATAAGATCATCTGGATTACATGTTAATGCATATGAAGTTGCATATACAATCATACACCCAACTTGATAGTTAGGATCAATTGAATGAGCTAATTCAACTGCTTTCGCACTAGCAACAAATTGATGATGTAAACCTTGAAAACGATTTTGTGGAACATCTACTTGACTCATAAAATCAGTCGTTTTTTCAGTTTCGTTTAAAATACCTTGAGATAAGAATGCTCCCATTGGTGCAGTTGCACTATTGATTTCATTAAATGTTAACCAATATTTTACTTTTCCTTTATATCTTGTAAATATTGCTTCACAATATTTTAAATAAATATTAATCATTTCTCTTGAAGTCCATGCATTGTATTTCTTTGTTAATGCAAAAGGAACTTCATAATGAGAGATTGTAATTAATGGTTCAATATTATATTTCAAACATTCATCAATAATCTCTTCATAAAACTTTAAACCTTCTTCATTAGGAGCACTCTCTTCTCCAGTAGGGAAGATTCTTGTCCATGCGATTGAAAAACGATACATCTTGAATCCCATTTCTGCAAAAAGTTTAATATCTTCTTTAAATCTATGATAATGATCAATCGCATCATGAGATGGATAAAAAGTTCCTTCTTCTAAAGTCGGTGTAATTCTTTTACTTTGTGTATGACTTCCACCTGTACATATATCGGGGCATGATACACCTTTGCCACCTTCTTGCCATCCACCTTCTAATTGGTTAGCAGCTGTTGCTCCTCCCCATAAAAATCCTTTTGGAAAACTCATATTGTATTCCTCCTTTATATTTCTACCTCATTATAAGAACATTTATGTATTTTACCTAATCATTTTCATAAACTGAAATCTATTTTCATAATATAAAAAGATTGTCTTATTTTAGTGAATCGATTACAATTATTATGGTGATAAAAATGAAAAAATATATATTTCTTATAATTGTTCTTTTCTTAATATCTGGTTGTCGCGTTCAAGAAACACTACCCCAAAAAAACAAGTCTGTTCTATGTTCATTTGTTGGTGATATATTATATGAACAACCATACTATGATTGGATAGAAGATGATACGCAAGATAAAGGATACTATGATCTTATCAAACCTTATTTTAAAAAAGATGATTTATCTATCGCAAACCTTGAAGTTCCTATTGGGGGTACTGAATTGATAAAATCAGGAACTGGTTACTCTTTTAATGCTTCTAGGGATATTGGTAATCAAGTCTCTTCATTAGGGTTGGAAGTTGTTTCAACTGCAAATAACCACGCCTATGATCGTGGTGTGCAAGGAATCAATAATACTTTAGACTTCTTAAAAGAAAAAGACATTCTATCAGTAGGAACTTATTATAATAAAGAAGATAGAGAAAAAGGTAACTATAAAACAATTAATGGAATAAAGTTTGGATTTGTCTCATACACATATGCTACTAACAAAATTGTAAGTGAGGATAATAGAGATAAAGTAGGATTGTTCAATGAACCAAATGGGCGAGTCTTCAATCAAGAATACAAAGACAAACTCACAAAAGAAATTAATAACACAAGAGAAAACTGTGATGTACTAATTGCTCTCATGCACTGGGGGACTGAATTCACCTATGATGTCAATCCTCAACAAGATGAAGTTTCACAATTCTTAAGTGATTTAGATGTTGATATTATTATTGGTAATCATCCCCATTGTTCTCAACCTCTAGAAATGATCAATGATACACTTTGTATATACTCATTAGGTAATTTTGTTTCTGCTGATCCTTATGTTAAAAGAGCAAAACAGGAATTTAAGAATGCTTATAATGTTTCAATTATGCTAAACTTAACAGTATCTATGCAAGAAAAGATAAAGATATCCGATATATCTTATACACCTATCATTAATTATTACGATAAAGATTTAAAGAATTTCAAACTTATCCCGCTTGATAAATACACTGAAGATTTAGAGAAATCTCATTATCATTATGCCAGTGGATTTACTAAGCAGTGGATTATTGATACTTATAATAAACTCATAAAGTTCTGACATGATTCATCATATTCTTTATGTTTCATTGTGTATAATAATGAAACATAAGGAGAAGTTATGATGAAAAAAATATATATTGATAATGAAACAGAGTTATTTCATATTTTTAGTTCTGCTTATTCACTCAACAAAGATGAACTCTATGAAATTGTAATTAAGAAAAAGATTGCACTACATAGTGATTTAGTTATTAATATCCCTGTGACCTTTTCTTTTGATGGTGGTTTCCTTGATACCCAAGATTATAGTATTACATTAAAACAAAACCCCTGAGTTATTCTCGGGGGTCATTTTTGTATTGTTTGTATTGCTATACAGCCAGGACCACCTTGGGTAATAAAGGCTGGAGATAATTCAAATATCTCTATTTCTGTATTTGGGAAAGATTCTTGAACTTGTTGTTTGGCTTCTTTAGCTTGTTCTAAAACACCACCATGAGTAATATAAATCTTAAAAGATTCATCAACTCCTACACTTATAAATTCTTTGATTATTTCTTTGACAGCAGATTTAAATGTTTTCTTCATAGCGTATTTTTCAAGTCTTTTGGCATCTTTTGTTAGAGTAAGAATTGGTGTAATTCTTAACATTGATCCAAGTGTTGCTGCTAAAGGAGTTAAACGTCCTCCTCTTTTTAAGAAACCAAAATCTTGAGGAATCAAAAATGATTTTTCTTTAGCAATTGACTTATGTAGTTCTTTTTTAATTGTCTCAATATCTTTTCCTTCACTATTTAATTGCATTGCTTTTTGAACAAGGTGTCTTTGAGGTCCACATAAAGTCATTGAATTCATGACATGGATATTATTATTATTCTCAATACTTTCTCTTGCTCCTATCGTACTTTGATAAGTTCCTGATAGTCCATCTGCCATATTAATGACTAAAATATCTTCATCTAAATATTTTTCTAAAACTTCCATTGTTTCTCCAATTGAAGGTTGTGAAGATGAAGGCATATGTCCTTCACTAATGATTTTTAAAAACTCTGTACTATTAATATCTACAAACTCTCTATAACTTTTCTTGTTTATGATGACATTAAGAGGTAAAACATCAATCCCTAGTTCTTTTCCTTCAAGTGGTGAATATAATGCTGACGTATCCGTAATGATTCTCATGGTCATTCTCCTTTATATCTCTCTACTTATAACTTACCAAATATGTCGTAAATTGTCAATGAAATAGTTTTTAAAACTACATTCAGTAGAGAAAAATTCAATATTTTATTTTTACAAAATCTCATTTAATTATTTTAATTATTTTTTTTAGTGATATAATAAATATATAGTTATTAAATAAATTTTAATCTTTTACTTGACCTTGTAGTGACTCTATACTTTATTATGAAAGCAGAAAGGAGAAATAATCTAGATATTTTAGGTTATCACATTAACTATGTTAACATTTATAAGTCATGTATTTCAAAATCGAAAAAAGCAATATCTTTTATTACTTATTATTTTAACACTACTATCGTCATTTGAGTTTAGTTTTCTTGGTATGTATAGTTCATTTCTAGAATACAAGTTTGATTACTTAACAGCTGCATCATTAAATTCTATTCCTTTTATCGCTTTATGTGTTGCTGTTATCTTAAGTATCTTCGTGGTTAATTACTTTATAAAGAGTAAGTCGCAAGAGTTTTCAATCTTACTCTTGTCGGGAAGAAATCCCAAAGATCTCTTTTACTACTTGTTTATCCAGTTTGGAACAATCGTACTGATTGCCTTTATATTAGGGATAGCAGGAGGAATGCTGATTCTTTATAGTATTAACTCTATTATAAATCATAGCCAATTAGTGACTCATTTAAACTATGATTTTACCTTAACTTTATTTATGTTTAGTTGCTTTTTATTCATTACGATGATATTAATCTTTGCGATTAGCGCAAAACAGTTTGTCGCATTAGATAAAAATCTTGCTGATTCATTGGCTCACAAAGCCACTTCTAAGGCAATTCCATACGTTATTTCGTTTAGTGCTGTTGCAAAGAAAAAGAAAGTTCCTATCTTTTCTATTATTTCAACATTATTAATACTTTACTTAATGGTTAGTAATATTTTCACCCTTATGAAATCTGCTCTTTCTTTAGACACTTTATTGATGTCTTTTATGTGGGTATTAGGCGGAGTTATTGTTATTGTCAATACAACCATTCCTTTACTTTATGATTTCATGCATAACACATTATTAAAACATCCAGTACTTATGAATTCATTGTCTAGTTTTAATAATTTCTGTTTATCTATGATTACATTAATTAATTTAAATGCAGTTATTGTTCCTTTACTACTATTTGTATTATTCTTTGCTTCTACAGAAGCCATTCTACAAGTCATTATTATTCCTTGTTTTATAATGATAGTCACAATGATTGCTTTATGTTTACTATTAAGGTTTTCAATTTATGAAGAAGATTCCCGATCACATATAGCAACACTTCATGCGATTGGATATAGTCCGAGTATTCTTAATTTAATTTCTTTTATAAAAAATGCTTTGTTTTCTTTATTTGGCTTTATTATTCCTCTTATATTTTTAATTCAATTATTAATAAAGGCGGTAAATGAATCATATATCAGCCAAAATACTTTATATGTGTTGCTTGGATTTTATATTATTCTATTCACTTCATTATCTATTTATATGATTATAAAAGAAAGAATAACAACAATGGAGGTCATTCAAGATGTCAAATATATTAATAGAGGCTAATAATATTACAAAAGTATACGATCCTGATATTTTCTTTAAAAGAGGTAAAAACTTCTATGCCTTAGACAATGTTAATTTCTTATTAGAAAAAGGTGACTTCACTTGTATAATGGGTCCCTCGGGTTCAGGAAAATCAACATTGCTCAACTGTTTATCAACATTAGACTTTATAACAAGCGGACATATTCTACTACTTGGAAAAGATATCACTACATTAACAAAAAATGAACTCTGTCAATTCAGATATGAATCTTTAGGGTTTGTATTTCAAAACCATAATCTTATCCCTTATTTATCTGTCTTTGATAATATAGCAGCTCCAGCAATATTGGGAAAACAGGACTCTAAGGTGCTACATCAAAAAATCTGTAACTTAGCTGAAGATTTACAGATTAAAGAGTTATTAGATAAATTCCCAAATGAATGCTCTGGCGGTGAGTGTCAGAGAATTGCGATTGCAAGAGCACTTATCAATGATCCTGATATCATCTTCTGTGATGAGCCAACGGGAAACCTTGATTCAAAAAATTCACATAAAGTCTTGAATATCTTAAGCAAACTTAACAAGCAAGGAACAACAATATTGCTTGTTACTCATGACCCAATGATTGCAAGTTATGGAAAAGACTTAACTTATCTCTATGATGGTGGAGTGAAAACTGTTATTCATAGAAATAACAATTCCCAAATAGATTTCTTTAAGAAAATTAGTGAAGTGACAACTCAAGATAGTTTATTACATGAATTTTCAAACCAATAAAAGGAGAGGATATATATGTTTGAAGAAAAAAAAGATTTTGATGTTATCTATATGGAGGATACAGACAAGCGCTTTGTATCTAGACAAAAAGTTTATATGCTTATCGAAGGAAACCAACTCGATGAAACTATGTCTAAGCACAATAATCACTTTGTGATGAGTAATAGAATTGCAAGATATCGCGATAAGAGAAACGATGATATCACTATAAATTTTGATGATATCAAAGAGATTCATATTGATTTACAATCATTCTATTCTAATTTTGGTATCTTTAGTCAATTTGTTTTTTATCCTAAGGTTGATATGATAACTGATGAGGGAACCTATAAATTTCTTGCAAAAAACAAGGATGACTTTATTGATGTGATCAATTATTTCCACACTCTTAATATTCCAGTGGAAGATCCTCGTTTGATTGAAGATGCCTATCATCAGTTTCCTAAAGATTATGAAAGATGTAAATTCTATCAACGTACTCATAAAGACTTAACAAAGTATGGTGCTTATTCAACACCAGATTTATATAAAGAATTTAAAGAGAATAAGAAAAAGAAATAAGGTATTGAAAAAGGAGTTTATCTTATGGTAAACTCCTTTTTTCATATTAATGACTTTCAGATACATAATAATTTTCTTTTAATTTTTTCATTACAAATATAAAACAAACTGTAATAACAAGACCTTTTAGAATACTTGTTATTGAGATTGCCCACCATATTCCATTTAATGCCAAGAAGGTAGAAGACAATAGAATAACAAGAGGGATTCTTAATCCTGTTAATGTAATAGACACAAATGAAGGAATAAAGGTTTTTCCTAATCCGTTAAGAGTTCCCGCTAATGTACTTTCGATACACATGAATAATTGAGAGAACGCTAATATTTGAAGATAATCTACTCCTAAAGGAATAACTGAAGGATCACTTATAAAGATTTGAAATATAATCTGTGGAAAAAACAAAAGAACTGATGTTGTTAAAACACCCCACATGATACATACCTTAGTCGCTGAATATGTTCCTTCTTTTACACGCTTGATATTATTAGCTCCGTAGTTTTGGGCCACAAAAGCATTAAGGGCACTACCAAACCCTTCAGCACTCATCCATGATATGGATTCTATTTGAGAGCCTACTTTTTGAACTGCAATAGCGACGTCACCATAACCAGCAATATAGCGAGCTATAATCATGGAAATAAAAGTAAAAGTCATACTTTGAATTCCGATTGGCAAGCCAATCTTCATAATTCTTTTATAGATAGGAAAGATGATTCTTTGTTTGAGTTTGACTTCATCAAATAAAACCAAATCCTTTTTAGCATAGTAAATCATAAATATAAAGACAATAATTTGTGCTATGACAGTTGCTATTGCAGCACCTGCTACCCCCATGTTAAAAGTAAAAATCATCAAAGGATCTAAGACAACATTGATAGCTAAACCTATAGTTGTTGCTACAAAAGGATGATGACTATTACCAATTGCTGTCATTAAACTTGTCATAATCTGATTTAAGAAGTTAATAACAACCAAGCCACAAGTAATAATCAGATACACCTCAGCTTGCTTTATGACATCTGGTGAAGTGAGTCCAAAAAAGGCAATCATTGGTTTATAGAATAATAACGTCAACACGCCAAAAATTACCCCAAATATAACTCCTAAATGTATTGTTCCAGTCGCATAAGTCGCGGCTTTTTCTTTTTTATTTGCACCTATACTTTGACCAACACAAACTTGCCCTCCCATTCTGGCTAGGGCACTAATTCCGTTAGATAACCACATATACATACCGGCACTTCCTACTGCCGCTACCGCTGGGGCTCCCAGTTTACCTATCCATATCATATCTGTAAGGTTATAGGCCATCTGAATAAGTGAAGTTCCCATAATCGGTAATGCTAACTTCATAAGTGTTGAAAATATTGGCCCTTTTAATAAATCTACTTTTTTTTGCATTCTTATATATCCTCTCTTTGGAAGTTGAAAGGATAATTGCGATGCAATTATCCTAGTCTTCTATAACTCCCATTAGTTCTAAAATTCTATTTAAATCATTTGTATCAGTGTACTTTAGCGTTATTGTATTGTCGCTAAGTTTAATCTTTGTTCGATATTTCTTTCTTAATAACCCTTCTACATAAGTATATTCTTTAGGTTTTTCTTCTTTAGGTTTTGCTTTTCTAGCCTCTTGAAGTTTAACACCTTTCACAATATCTTCTACTTCTCTTACTGAAAGTTCATTTTGAATGGCTTTATCAGCAATCTCTAACGCCTTATTTTCATCAATCGTAATTAAAGGTTTAATATGTCCCATTGTTAAGATTCCATCAAGAACATAATCTTGAAGTTTTTGTGGCATTTTTAATAACCTTACTGTATTTGCTATATGAGCTCTTGATTTCCCTACTCGTTTAGACAATTCTTCTTGCGTAATCTTTAACTTATCCATCAAAGAACGGTAAGCCTGAGCTTCTTCTATCGCATTCAAATCTTCTCTTTGTATATTTTCTAATAACGCAATTTCCATCATTTGTTGATCTGTAAATTCAACAATAATTGCTGGAACTTCTTCTAACCCTACTATTGTCGCTGCTCTAAAACGTCTTTCTCCAGCGACTATATCATAGCCTTTAATTGATTGTTTCAATATGATTGGTTGAAAGATTCCATGTTCTTTAATTGATTCAGCTAACTCATTTAATTTTTCCTCATCAAAATGCTTTCTTGGTTGATAAGGATTTGGTCTAATATCTTTTAAAGGAATATTAACTTGTGATAATTGTGGAGCTTTCTTTTCAATTGCATTAATAACAGATTGTAAATCTGCACCTTGAGCTCCATCATTAAAAATAGCATCCAAGCCTTTTCCTAATTTTTTTGTTTTCTTAGTTGCCATTACGTTTCACCACTTCCTTCGCAAGTTTTCCATATGCTTTAGCACCTTCTGATTGACTATCATAATCAAAGATATTTAAGCCTTCTGAAGGAGCCTCTGATAATTTGATATTTCTTGGAATAATAACATCATAAACTTTCTCTTTAAAATACTTTCTTACCTCTTGAGTAACTTCAATTCCTAAGTTTGTTCTTGAATCTAACATTGTAAGTAAAACACCTTCTATTGTTAAATCCTCATTAAAAACTCCTTGGGTTAATAAAATAGTATTCAATAATTGAGTCAATCCTTCTAGTGCATAGTATTCGCATTGAACTGGAATCAATACTGAATCAGAAGCAGTTAAAGCATTCGTATTTAGTAAACCTAAAGCCGGTGGACAATCAATAATGACATAATCATAATTATCTTTCACTTTTACCAAAACATTTTTTAATCTTTGTTCTCTCCCAGACTTAAACTGAGATAATTCTATTTCTACTCCTGCTAAATCTATGTTAGCAGGGACAACATCTAAGTTCTTCACATCAGAGCTTACAATGATTTTATCAAGCGAAACACCTTGAGTTATGGCATCATAAATCGTCAAATCAAGTTGAGTTCGGTCAATCCCTATCCCTTGAGTGGCATTAGCTTGAGGATCAATATCAATTAATAAGACTTTCTTTCCTCGATATGCAAGTGCAGCACTTAAATTGACACTTGTTGTTGTTTTTCCAACTCCACCTTTTTGATTTGTTATTGCAATTACTTTTGCCATAATTTTTCCTCCTCAATATTTCTGCTTGATTATTTTATCACACTACTTTATTTTTTAACACCTATTTTTTCTCCTAGTGATACTTTTGTTTCATGATGTTCTTTTGAATTATTTATAATATCTTGATCTATAATTACTTCATCTTTCTTAATAAAGACAACAATTGTAGAACCACCAAATTCAAAATAACCTTTTTCTTCACCTTTAGAAAAAGACTTCACAGGATGATTGACAATTCTTCCAACCATCATTGCTCCAACTTCCATATAAATAACATCTCCAAAGTTCTTAGTATGTAACAAAGAATATGAACGGGAGTTTTGTTTATATATTGGATAGTAATCATTCGCAATTGGATTAACAGTATGAAATTTACCTTTAATGTAATGATCTTTTTCTTTTGTTCCATCATCAATAAAACAATAACGATGATAATCATCAACTGTTAATCTAAAGATTAAACAGATTCCACCATGATACTCTTTAGCAAGATCCTTATTATCTAATAAATCTTCTAAAGAATATAAAGAATCTTTTATTTTTAAATATGTTTCTTCATTAATAGGATAGTAAGTTAATTTTGAATCAGCTGGTGATATCAATATATCTGAATTATTATCTATTGGTCTTTGTCCATCTTTTATTTTTCTTGTAAAAAAATCATTATAACTATTGTAGGTTTGTGTTATATATTGACTCATATCAATATGATTTTCTTCAATAAAGGGTTTAATTCTTCTTTTAGAAAAAGAAGAACTCATATACTTACCACCAATATTGGTAATAAAAGGAAGGGTTAATACTTTTAGTACGCATCTTCCAAATATACTTGTATATAGAGATTTTAAAAGGTTATCTTGACTTTGATCAACAATAACCTCTTGTCCTTGACGATTAATAATTTTCATTATAGAAACAATAACCCTACTAATATAACTGCCCCTACAACAACAAGACCAAGAACACCTTTTAATCCAGGTTTAATAATTTTAAAATCCACGACGAATGCAACTGCAACTATAGCCATAACGACTCCATAAACAATATGCATTGTAGGCACTCCTACAAATACTTTTACTAAATATACCAAAGGAAATATCAACGATGCACTTGTAACTGGCAATCCTTGATAATACTTTCTTTTTTCAGTTGTTCCTTGTTGTCTCATTTCTTCAACAACATTAAAATACCCAAGTCTACTAACTGCGCCAACAGCGTATAAACTAAAGACAATAAGCCATGGTATACCTTTTAATCCCATTGTATAACCTATGATTGCTGGAAATATTCCAAATGCAAACATATCTACTAATGAATCAATTTGAATACCAAACTTCTTTTCTTCTTCTGTTCTTCCCTTCTTTGTACGTGCAACAATTCCATCAAAAGAATCGAACGCCCCACATAAAAGCAAACAGATAAGCGCTCCAACATATTCTCCACAAAAGGCTAAATGTGTTCCAAACAAAGCACTTAAAAGACTTAGATACGTTAGTATAACTGTATAGTTGTAATAACCGATCATATTTTTTCTCCCAGTTTCTAATTTAACATTTGTATTATAACATACTTCTACAAATTTATATAGAGCAATATGACTTTCATAGTAAAAACTATACTAGTTTTATCTAGTATAGTTATTGATCAATTTTTATTCCACTTGTCATTCTTTCTTTAACCTTATCCATCATTTTTTTTCTAGAAATCTCAATTCCATTATATCCGTTTAATCCATGTTGACTTGCAAGTTTATCAGTATAATCTTTAAGTCGATAGATGGTAAAACCTTTTCTTGTTTTCATGATATCACTAGCATCCGTTACTTCATAATGATTCAATAAGGGAACCAATGTAACATCTTTAATACTTACAATGTTATTTTCTTTCTTTAAATTAAAACTTAGCATTCCTCCAAGTTGTGATTCTTCTTCTAACATTCCATTCACAAAATTTCCAAGACTATAAGCAACTAAAGTCTTATGTCCATCTTTTCCTTCTACCCATTCAACAGGTTGTAAAGTATGTGAATGAGTTCCAATAATGATGTCCACACCTAAATCAGCTAATTTCTTTGCATATGTTCTTTGAAAATTATTAGGTTCTATATCAAATTCTTCACCCCAATGACATGAAACAATAACAATATCACTAACTTCTTTTGCATTTTCTACATCTCTTCTTATTTTAGCTTCATCAAATCCACCAATCGCATAACGATGAACATCATCCTCTGTTTCGTTATATTGGTTATAAGCAAGCAATCCTATTTTAATTCCCTTTTTTTCAATGACTGGAATATTATCTCTATCTTCTTTATTCTCGATAAGTCCAATATATGTCAAATCCTCTTGTTCTTTAAAAGTATGAATTGAATTTACAATACCTTTAAAGCCTTTATCAAAAGCATGATTGGTTGCGCCATTAACAATGTCAAAACCAACTTCACTTAAGTTCTTTGCCATAACTTCAGGGGTATTAAAAAATGGAAACCCTGTTAAACCAAGATCATTTCCACCAAGGATAGTTTCTTGATTCACAAACGATAAATCTGCTTTTTTTATGTATGGTTGAATATTTCTATAATACGGTTTAAAGTCATGTCCGTCATCGGTTTTTGCGACATCCATTAACCTTTCATGCATCAGATTATCACCAACTGCTACAAAAGAGACTTCATCTTTCTTTTCAACAGTAGGTTCTTTCTTTGGTTCTTCCTCTTTGCTTTGACAACCTACTATAAGTAATGCTGCCAGTAACAATTTTATAATTTTCATAAGCACTCCTTACTTTGTCGTACTTCCAAACCCACCATTTCGCTTGTCAGTCACGTCATCATCTTCCACGATACCATACTGCATAAAGATTCCTTGAGCGATTCCTTGTCCTGCTTTCACATCAACAACTTTATTCTCATTAGAATCATTAGTCATTTTAATAAATATATGTCCTTCATTATCAGAGTTAAAGTAATCACTATCAATTACCCCAACTGTATTATTTAATTGTAATCGATATTTAAAACCTAAACCACTTCTAGGATAAATCATCAAAACCCATCTTTCATTCATTTCACATCTTATTCCAGTTGGAATTTTAAGTGTTTCGCCAGGATTTAATTTTACATCAATAGGTGTATAAAAGTCATAACCTGCTGATCCTTTTGTTGCACGTTTTGGTAATTGTAATTGATTATAAACATCTTGAATCACTTCATTTGATGCTGATTTATCATAATCTAAATATGCCTCTTCAAATTGTTTAAATGATACTTTATAAAATTTTGCTGTTTCCATAATTATCCCCTTATTTATAATATTCTTCTAATGTTATTTTTTCCTTATGTAGTTTCGTTGCTAAATCAACGCCAACATAACGTATATGCCATGGTTCATAGCCATAGTTAGTAATAGCGACTTTATCTTTAGGATATCTAAGTATAAAGCCATACTTATAAGCGTCACTTTCAATAAACTCACCTACTGGGCTTGTTGCGACACTTTCACTCAAACGATCACCTGTCTTTTTATAAGAGACATCAATAGCGAGTCCTAATTGATGTTCACTTCTACCAGGATAGGCACTATATTGAGAAGCATACTCTTCACCATAGACTTTCACTTGATTATTCCAAAATAATTCTTGTTTTTCATTTTCACGATAAGCTGAAATTGAATAAATCTCAATACCTTTATCCTTTGCTGCTTGATAAAACTTACTATAAGCAGCATTTGCTTCTTTTCTTAACATCATATACTGACTATCAATAACTGATTCTAAATCATTTGGTTTCCATCCCTCAGGAATTTGGTTAACCTTATTAATAAGAACAGTGACGTCTTCTGGATTCTTGACAATATCAGCAGTGACATCCAAAGGACTATAAATATTATTCTCATAAAAATCTACAATATCAACTTTTAGAATCTTTTTAACTTCATTACCATCTGTATCTTTTAAAGAATATTCAATCTGATTACTTCCCACTTGAGAAGAATCTATAGTCTTATATTTAACTTTGGATTTTAAATCACCATCTTCATTATCCTTGGCTGTTAATAAATATGATAGATAATCTACTTCACTATCACGACTTATTTGAACACGAGAATTCTTAAATTCTAAAACAGGTTTCTCATTTGTTGTTTTTGAGCACCCTACGAGTAAAATCATACTCATTATCAATAAGATCTTTTGTTTCATAACAGCCTCCTTTTAACGGACTCCTGCTCCTCCACCACCAGAGAAACCTCCGCCGCCTCCACCAAATGACGATCCACCACCAAACCCTGATGATGCCGATGCTATTTGACTAGCATTCAATGATGCATTCATACTTTGATAGGCAAACATATGCACCATACGCATTGTAAAGATAGTATCGAGTTGCGATTGTTGATTAAAGGTTGGACAAAGTGTTCCAATTTGCTCTTGAACTTTATCAGCAATACCAAATATCGAAGCGTATATAAGATATTCTTCCCACAACTTAACTTCAATAACCTCTTTTTCATTAATTAAACTCATTTCTTCTAAAAATTTCTTCAAACCTATAATATGTTCCATTTCTTCTCTAACAGATGCATCATAACAATCTGTTGTTTGAGGAACTTTAAATCCAACAACTTTATGATAAGTCTTCTCTAACTTAAGAAGATTTTTATTTTGATAATCATTAATAGTATATGAGTCTACACGATTAAACCACTCATCTATTTCTTCATAGTGATCACCACACCATCTTTCAAACTCCTTAGTTTCAAGTGAACCATTTTCACCTGATGCTTGTCTAAAATAACTGAGTAGTTCTTCTTCAAGAGGATGAGAACAAGGAATTTCCTTTTTAAGATCAATAGTAAAGCCCTCTTTCTTAATAAAACCAAAACTCACTTCATCTCTTTTTTCAAACTCTATATATCCCTTTTGAACCCATTGTAATAAAATAGCAGCAATTAAACCACCTTTATCATTATCACCTATCAACCCTAGTAATTTAGATAAATGATAAAATTCATAAATATTCTTATGACAAGGAATATCCCTAAACATTAAAATATCTTTATTATCTTTTAATGATATACGATCATTAAATACAAAATATTTACGGCTTTTGTATGTACTTGTTAACATTGCTATAACGAATGCTAGTAACCCCACACCTACAACAACGATACCCATTGCAAGCATTGGAGAAAAACTATCTTCATTATATGTAAAAGAATTATAATGATCACTATTCCCTTGTTGATATTCATTATCATCATAATAACTACCATCTTTAGCATCTTCTATAATGCTTTCAAAATTGTCATTAATAGGATATGCATCGGTAAATAATGGTTGTTCTATTTTCATTAATAATTGCATTTTGCCATTTTCTAGTATAGTTTCATTAGCTAACATGATAACCTTACCTTCTTCAAACAATACACTTCCATTATAGCCAAAAGCCCAAATCTTACTATTCTCTTCACTAAATTGAAAAGGTGAAGAAACCACAATTCTTGCTTTCCTAGGTTCTAATGTAGATTCAGAGAAAAAAGCCATATTGATTCCTTGATAATCATCATATTCCTTAACAAAATAAGATAAATCATATTCAAAAGTATAGACTCTTTGACCATATTCTCCAATTCCAAAACATAACTCATAACCGTTATCTTTTGTAACTAAGCCACACTTTCCATCTTTTTCTTCTTTATCAAAATCAATATTCCATTCACCAATATTCTCATATTGATTCCCTTTTTCATCTAAAACTTTCAGATTAGTAATCTTTGATTCATTAAGATTATCAAAAACCTTATAAACCTCTGTTCCCTCGTAAACATTCATATCCCATATCTCTTTAATATGAGCACTACCATCTTCTTGGATGAAAACATCCATCGTTAAATCATTTAAAAATGTACCTTGTGCATTAACATCATGAATAGAAAATAAGCTTATCAAGACTAATGAAACAAGAATACATAATCTCTTTTTCATTAAAACTTTACCTCTGGAACATCCTTATCAGCTTCATCAGTTTCAAAGAAACTCATAGGTTTAAAACCAAAAATATTAGCAACAATGTTCGAAGGAAATATTTCAATTTTATTTTGATATAAGTAAACAATATCATTATAAAACTGTCTTGCAAAACTAATCTTATCTTCAGTTTCTTTTAAATCATTTTGAAGAGAAATAAAATTAGTGTTTGCCTTTAAATCAGGATAAGCTTCACTTAACATTAATAACTTACTTAAAGCTTGTGTTAACTCTCCTGATGATTTCATTTGTTCATCAATATCATTGGCACTCACATAAGTATTTCTTGCTTTAATAACATCATCTAATGTTTCCTTTTCATGTGTTGCATAACCCTTAACAGTTTCAACAAGATTCGGAATCAAATCAGCACGTCTTTTTAAAACAACATCCACCTGTGCCCATTGTGCTTTTACTTTATTTCTTAATCTTACTAGAGAATTATATGCACTAAAAACA
>CAZWXH010000025.1:16510-19866 GCA_964637725.1 uncultured Coprobacillus sp.
TTGTGCTTTTACTTTATTTCTTAATCTTACTAGAGAATTATATGCACTAAAAACAAATCCTGATACAAAACCTAGTATTGCTATTACAATTATAAATGCGATCATATTATATTACCTCCTATTTGTTTTCATTATAGACTATCTTTTGACTAATTTCCTTAATAATCTATTAATTTTTAAAAAAACTTCAACATCACATATCTTGACCATGCTTCTTACTATCATTATAATTAATATATAAAGAAAAGAGGTCTTTTTATGAAATACTTTCTAACATATAACAGCCAAACTGGAAATACTGCAATTCTTGCTCAAACTATTCAACATTATTTATCTTCAATTCCTCATTATATTAATGTTTCTACAAAAGAAGAATGTGATCTGTTATGTATCGGATTTTGGACTGATAAAGGTATTTGTGATCAGAATACTTTAGAATATCTTAGCACTGTTCATAATCAATCAATTTTCCTATTTGGAACTGCTGGTTTTGGTGGTAGTCAAGAATACTTTGATAAAATTCTCATGAATGTCAAATCAAAAATTGATGACTCTAATAATGTTATAGGAACCTTTATGTGTCAAGGGAAAATGCCTTATAGAGTAAAGGAACGTTATGAACAAATGGCCGAAAGTAATCCCCAAAGATTTATACCCTTAATTGAAAACTTTGATGAAGCACTCAATCATCCAAATGATAATGATCTAGATCAACTTATCAAAACAATTGAACGATGTAAAAAGAGTATTTAGATTAATAAATACTCTTTTTAAACGAATAATTTCAATGCAATTATCCATATATACATACATGATTTTGGTAACATTAACATTCCTATCTTTGGTATCTTTTTTGAATAGAGAACAACTGGTATATAAAACAAAAAACTAAAGAGTACAAGTATCCACATATATGAGAATCCAAGATCTTTGATCATATAAAATCCAACAATCACCATTACTCCTATAATCATAAATGGAATATTTCTAACGATATTCCATTTATCACTACTTTTATTATCAATCCAATGATTATTAGGCAACAAACAAAAGATGATTCGAATGCCTGCTAAACCATAAATGATATAAGTGTATATTTGAGGGATTGTTGTATACTTTAAGATCATTTGCCAAAGTAAAACATAAACGATTGTCATACTTATTGAAGTTATCATTTTTCCTATTCCCAATGCTTTATAGTATCTTGTTGCATCATCTTTCATAATTGATAGAATACGGGGTATCAGATGAAATGAATCACCAAAACCTAACAACAATGCTGTTATTCCAAGTAACTGTGCATATTCATAAGATGAACCCATCAAATAATAAATACCCATTGTAAATATCGTAATTAAATAAAGAATATCAAAGATATATTCTATTTTACCAAACATTTTTTTATTCTTCATTATGTTTCCCTCTTTTTGGTTTTGACATATAGATAATATGAATAGAAACAAGAATTGCTATTATTATTAAAGATATACTCATATATATGTTTCCAACATAATATATTGATAAAAGAATCATTAACCATAAGAAAACAAGACTAGATATAACTGATTTTAATGCTAAACCATTTCTATTTTGATAGTTTATAAGATGTTCTTTAAAAAAAGGAATCTTTAACATTCTTTGTTTCAATTTTGGTGTCGCTGAAAAACAACCTACACTCAATAAGAAAAACGGAGTTGTTGGCCATACGGGTATAAAAATACCTATAATTCCTATTATCAAACATATGTATCCTAGTAAAACCATCATTAGTATTTTAATTGACATAGTACCTCCATAAAACAACATGCATTACTTTAAAAGTAATGCATGTCTTTTCTCACTATTTTAAAGTTGCTTTAATTAATTCAGCATTACTTAATTTTGATAATTCAATAACTTTATCTAAGTTCAATCCTGCTGCTTGAGTAAATCTTTCACCATATTCTTTATCAGCTAAATAACAGTGAACAGCATGACGATATTTAACATTATCAGTAACTGATGCAATATCTCCAGCCGTATTATCAATTAAGATTTGTTTCTTGTCTTCTGTTAAGACTCTCCATAAATCTCCACCAGCTTTAAAGTTATCATCAGTAGGATCATCTTTAGGATCATAATGCCACATTGCGCCTTCAATTTCTAAAGGTGGTTCTTCAACTTCAGGTTGTGCACTCCAGTATTCTCCACTATTTGGAGTATATGCTGGAAGTCCACCATAGTTTCCATCAGTACGCATAGCACCATCTCTATGATACTCATTAACTTCCACTTTTGCACGATTGACAGGTATATGATTATGGTTTACACCTAAACGATAACGTTGAGCATCACCATATGCGAATAAACGACCTTGTAAGAATTTATCAGGTGAGAATCCAATACCTGGTACAACATGAGCAGGAGTAAATGCTGATTGTTCAACTTCTGCATAATAGTTTTCAGGATTACGATTTAATACCAATTCTCCAACTTCAATTAATGGGAACTCAGCATGTCTCCAAATCTTTGTAATATCAAATGGATTTTCATAATGATCCTTTGCTTGTTCTTCGCTCATGACTTGGATATACATAGTCCATTTAGGGAAATCTTTATTTTCGATTGCTTCATATAAATCTTTTCCATGATACTCTCTATCCATACCATTAACTTTTTCTGCTTCTTCATTTGAAAAGTTTTTAATCCCTTGTTGTGTTTTAAAATGGAATTTACACCATACTCTTTCATTATTTTCATTATATAAAGAGAATGTATGTTCTCCAAAGAAATGCATATTTCTAAAAGATGCTGGAATTCCACGATCAGACATAACGATTGTTCTTTGATGGAATGTTTCTGGTAATAAAGTCCAGAAGTCCCAGTTATTTTGTGCACTTCTTCTTCCTGTACGAGGATCTCTTTTTACTGCACGGTTTAAATCACTAAAGTTATGAACATCTCTAATAAAGAATGTCGGTGTATTATTTCCAACTAAATCCCAGTTTCCTTCTTCTGTATAAAACTTAACTGCGACTCCACGTATATCACGTTCACAGTCAGCTGCTCCACGTTCTCCTGCAACTGTTGAAAAACGTAAGAATAAATCCGTTTGTTTTCCTGGTTGAAGAACCTTAGCTTTTGTATACTTGCTGATGTCTTGCGTTACTTTTAAATAACCATAAGCACCCCATCCTTTGGCATGCATACGTCTTTCTGGAATCACTTCACGATTAAAGTGAGCCATCTTTTCCATTAGCCAAACATCTTGCATAACTACCGGTCCTCTTGGACCTGCCGTAATCGAATTTTCGTTGTCAGCTACTGGAGCGCCAACTTCATTTGTTAACTTATTTTTACTCATAATATTTCCTCCT
>CAZWXH010000026.1:0-19791 GCA_964637725.1 uncultured Coprobacillus sp.
ATAGATGAATATCTTCAAGTTTAATATAGACAAAGAATTTCTTTGTCTTTTCTTTTGTCTTAAATTAAATGATTTATTTTATATAATATGTGATATAATAGGGCATATATTAAATAATGGAGTGAAGATATGAAAATTCAAGAAATTATAGAAGCAACAAAGGGAAAGTTGTTAAGTGGGAATCTTGATTATGAAGTGAATGGATTTACTCAAGATACGAGACAAATAAATAAAGGGGATATGTATATTCCCCTCATTGGAGAGAATTGTGATGGTCATGATTATATTGAACAAGCTTTTTTGTTAGGAGCAAGTTCAGTTATTACTTCAAAAGAAGTGTCTTATCCAAATAAAAATGTCATTTTAGTTAATGACACTTTAAAAGCATTGACTGATATGGCAATATATTTGCGTCTTCATCGTCATGTAAAAGTAGTAGGGATTACTGGAAGTGTTGGGAAAACAAGCACAAAAGATATGATTTATTCAGTTGTGTCTACAAAATATAAAACATTAAAAACATTGGGGAATTATAATAATCATATTGGTTTACCTCTGACAATACTTCGTCATAGTGATGAAGAAGTTATGATATTAGAAATGGGTATGAACCATTTAGAAGAGATTCATCATTTGTCAATGATTGCTTTACCTGATGTTGCAGCAATCACAAATGTAGGAACTGCTCATATTGGTGAATTGGGTTCAAGAGAAAACATCTTTTTTGCAAAGATGGAGATAGTTGATGGTTTAAAAGAGAATGGAATTTTAGTTATTAATAATGATAATGATATGTTAATGACTGTAAAAGAAAAAGATTTTGAAGTATTAAGAGTTGGTATTCATAATGATTGTCAATTACAAGCTTTCAATGTTGATTTACGTTTAGAAGATTCATATTTTGATATCAAACATCAAGATAAAGTTTATCATGTTCATGTTCCCGTTTCTGGAGTTCATTTTGTATATAATGCTTTAATCGCAATTGGAATTGGATTATCATTAGATATTTCAATGGAACAGTGCATTGAGGGTGTTTCTCATTTTGAACTGACAAAGAATAGAATGGATATGATTGAGTTAAATAATGATATTAAAATAATAGATGGGACATATAATGCAAATCTAGATTCAATGAAATCTAGTCTAGATGTCTTATCTAATTATAAAAATAGAAAGATTGCTATATTAGCTGATATGTTAGAACTAGGGACATATGAACAATCTTTACATGAAGAAGTTGGTCGTTATGTTGTAGAGAAAAACATTGATGAATTATTATGTGTAGGAAATGCAAGTCATTATATTGTTGAAAAAGCTCATGAGTTAGGATATAACAATGCTTATCATTTTGAAGATAATGAAAGTTTATGTGTTTATTTGGATGAACTTATAGAAGCAAAAGATGTGCTTTTAATTAAAGGTTCAAATGGAATGAAATTAAAGGATGTTGTGAATCATTTAAAGGAGAGATTTTAATGAAGAAGTTACTTATTATATGTGGTGGACAATCAAGTGAAAATATTGTATCTAGAATGTCTTGTTCATCAGTCTTAAAGAATATTCATAGAGATAAGTATGAAATTACTGTTGTTGGTATTGATAAGGAAGGACAATGGTATATCCTAGATCAACATCAAGATGATCTTGCGATTGATTCTTGGCTAGATAATGCCTTATCAGTCAATGATATTTACGGATTGTTAAAGAGCCAAGATGTTGTTTTTCCAGTTTTACATGGTCTTTATGGAGAAGATGGGACTATCCAAGGATTATTAGAACTTGCGAAAGTTCCTTATGTTGGATGTAGAGTATTAGCATCTAGTGTATCTATGGATAAAATATATACAAAGAAAATACTTGATACTGTTGGTATCCCTCAAGTTCAATCATTATATGTTAAGAAAAGATATGATGGAGTATTGGTTGTTGTAGATAATAAGTTTAATGAATCTACTGATATTATAAAAGCAGTTAAAGAAACAATAGGATTTCCTTGTTTTATGAAAGCAAGTCGTTCTGGATCAAGTATGGGATGCTATAGAGTTGATAAGGAAGAAGACTTCTATAATAAACTAAACGAAACATCAAAGTATGATACGCATATTGTCATAGAAGAGTGCATTGATTGTATTGAACTAGAAACTGCAGTATTAGGTAATGATGATCCTATTGTTTCAAGAGTAGGACAAATTATGCCTCATGGTGAATTCTATACATTTGAATCTAAATATGAAGATGAAGAAAGTAAGACATGTATACCTGCATTAGTAGATGAATTAATACAAGAAAAAATTAGAGAATATGCATTAAAAGTATTTAAAGCAGTTGACGGACATGGATTATCACGAGTAGATTTCTTTTTAGATAAAAAAACGAATAAGATTTACCTCAATGAAATCAATACAATGCCAGGATTCACTAAAATATCTATGTATCCTCAATTAATGGCAGATATAGGAATAACTTATAGTGATTTAATTGATAAATTAATTGAACTAGCATATGAAAGATAAGACCATATAGGTTTTATCTTTTTTCTTTTCCTATATAGTTCAAGGTTTAACCTTGAAAACATTGCTTTTTGAAATTGTGAATGGTAGAATAAAATAAACATAATAAGAAAATTGTTGATTTATAGATGTGAAAAAGGGAGGAAACAATATGTATAGAAAGCTACAAACAAAACTATTTATGGTTGTATTATCACTGATTGTTGTTTTATCAGTTTTTGGTTTAATTGCGGTTGATCAAGTAGAAGCAACTCAAACAACAAATGAAACAAGAGAAAAAACAGATAAAGAATATAATGGACTTTTAGGAATATTTTCAAAAAAGGGTTCTTCTTTATTGCGTGCTGGTAATGTTACTATAACAAGTGATAGCCAACTCTTGACTTTGAGAGATGTTTATAATGTTCAATGTTTTACAGATGATGCATGGCGAAGAGTCGTGTTTAATGCTGTAATGAATGGACAAGACAATGCAATAGGAACAAGTATAGAAGATGCTATTAATAATTTTACTGGTGATATTAAGGCTAATAAAAAAGGGATTGTTAATGTAAGAGGAATTGATTTACTGAGAAATGCTAATAAGATTGATCTTCGTCATAATGAAATCAAGGATCTATCTTATTTAGGTCAAAATACAGGAGACCTAGAATATTAACATTGGTTTTCTAATAAACCAGGAGATATTGATGATCGTGATGAAGGTGGAAATGTTTGTTGGGATATAGGTGGTAATCCATTTGAGAAGTTGCCTGAAAATTTTGGTGGAAATCTAGTTATTGAACAAGCAGGTACAACAAGTTACCAATATCCTGATAATGAGGGAGAACTCTATACATATCTTCGTTCAACAATGAAAAATGGGGAAGTGTCAGGTAGTGTTAATGTTAATAAAACAAAAATAAATAAAAGTGGAGTATGGGTTAATGCAACATTAGAAAGTGTTGGAAGTCTTAATGTCGCTCCATATATGCCTCTTAAGATAACGGGTTACGATAAGAACAAAAATGATATAGCTACTTTTTCTGGTCTTAAAAGAACTGGTCTTTCTAAACTAGCGATTGGTATTGATGAAGAACTCAAGTATTGGACAGAGGATGAATATGGAACATCAACACCAGGTTCACAATCATTTAAGTATTATTTAACACAACGTTTTCAAGTGTATGATAAAGTGACAGTGCATGATAATTATAGTGGGAAGGTTACTCTTACTAAAACAGATAAAGACACTACAAAAACATTACAAGGAGTTAAATTTAATTTGTATAAAGATGGTATTCTATATAAAAAAGATTTAGTGACTGATAGTACAGGTAAAATTGTTGTTGATAATTTACCAGTTGGTTCATATGAGTTTAAAGAGACAGAATCATTAGAGGGATATTTATTATTGAAGGATCCAGTTAGATTCGAAATTAAGATACCAAATAGTAGTCCATCAACTATAGTTGGTGGAGGTGTAAATAGAATCACACCTACAAATGGAAGTGAAGTTATCGCAAAGGCTAATGAACGCTTTATTGTAGGTTCGAATGGCATCGATAAGGCAAGTGATGACATTACTCTTTTGAATAATGCGGCTAATATTGATACAGTAATTATTCACTATGTGACAAATGAAATGAAGAACGTGACAAAAGAAGTTGGAAACCTTAATGAAGCAGAAATTTTTATAAATAATTTAAAAAACAATAACGATCTTAATGGTACTATTGATATTCAAGTGATGCACAATACTGATGGACTCGAAAATGATGCTAATATAAATGTATCTGTTTCTGTAGAAAATACATTGATTAAAAAGATAGATATACCTGTAACAAAAATATGGAAAGATAATAATAATTATCAAGGAGATCATAGTGATATAACAGTGCATTTGCTAAGGAATGGAAAAATCATTGAATCCAAGACACTTAAATGGGCGGATTATCAAAAGAAAGATTATCTCTTTAAATTCAATAAAGGATATTATGAAGAAGATCAATACGGAAATGACTATAAATATACAGTAATTGAAGACCATGTAGAAGCAGCGCCTGGTACTGTTGCGGGTGAAAAAGGTGGTTATATTACAACAATAACTGGAGATCAAAGTATTGGATTTGAAATCACAAATACTTGGACCACAAAAGATCGTGTAAAACTAAGTGGTGAAAAGATATGGAAAGATGCTGACAACACTTATGAACTAAGACCAGATTTTATTGAATTGACTTTGTTACAAAATGATTTTTCATTCGCATCAGCGATTGCATCAAAAGATAATAAATGGAAGTTCGAATTTAATAATATTCCTTTACAAGGTGAAGATGGAAAAGTATATAAGTATGCTATTGAAGAAAAGACTTTGCCAGAGGGATATATAAAGTTAGAAAAAACAATTATTAATACAGCGGGTGCTGGAAATGGGCAAACTATTAACTTTGCAGTAACTAATTATTTAAATAAAGAAAAAAATGCGAAAGCATCATTATCTGGACAAAAAATATGGGAAGATTATAGTGACGTTTATAAGAAACGTCCATTGACTCTTGAAGTAGAGTTATTACAAAATAATAAGCCTACAGGAGTTAAACAAACAATTTCAGCTAATTCTGATCCAAGTAAAAACTGGACTTATAGTTTTGATAAGCTAGCTCAATATGATAATGATGGTAATGAATATGTTTATTCAGTAAGAGAAGTAGGAATACCATCAAGGTATGCTGCGACAGTCAAAGGAAATGATATATTCAATACTATTGATCATACAGAAAATGAAGTGCAGTTAATAGGTCAAAAAGTTTGGAAAGACTATAACAATGCATATAATACGCGTAGTGAAAGTGTTGAGATTATTTTATTACAAGATGGTGTAGAATACCGTAGGAAAACTATTGATGGAAATAGTAAGGTACCATGGAGATATAATTTCCAATCATTACCTAAAGATGATATCGATGGACGTAAATATGTATATACCGTTAAGGAAGCAGTTGTTCCTGATGGATATAGTGAAGTTGTTTCTTCTGATAGTAAAGAAATAATTAATACTTTAGATAATGAAATCAATAATATTATTACTATTGAGATTAAGAAGATATGGGATGATAAAAACAATGAGAAAAATCGTCCTGATTCAGTAGGTGTTTCTATTCTTGGAGATGATATTGAAGTCAAGAAAATTTATCTTAAAGCAGATAATCAATGGCAAGCAAGAGTAAGCCAGTTGCCTAAGTATAATGATGAAGGTAAAGAGATTAAATATTCTTTAAAAGAAGATAGTGTTTCTAAGTATGAATTAACAAAGAATACTATTGAAAAAGGAAATGATGATAATACATATTTAGGTGTATTAACAAATTCTCCTATAGGGAATATTAAAACAAGTGATAATACTCATATAATGCCATTTATATCAGCAATGATTATTGCTGGTGGAATTATATTTGTCATGAAATATTGTTATAGTAAAGAATAGAAATTATAGAAAGAGGCTATAGAAATATAGTTTCTTTTTTTATAATAAAATGAATTTCAATAAAAAACTCTATATACAAACATAAATACACCTATTATTTCCTATTATTCTAAATATATACCTATAAATTCTAAATTAACAAAAAAACACAAATAAACTGTTGACTTGCAATATCAAAAAGTATATTATATATGCAACAACCCTATAGGAAATACAAAGATAGGAAATATTAGGTTATAAAATTAGGCGTAGAGAGGTTCTGTTTGGTGAAAAGAATCGTTAATATATAACTGAACTCATCCTTGAGTGGAGCACTGAAACATACGGAGTAAGCTGCTACGGACTTGCGACCGTTATCTCGCTAGAGTATGAACTTATAGATAAGCGTACTTGATAAGGTTATTGTCGTGAGGCAATAATAAATATGAGGTGGAACCACGAAGTATAACTCTCGTCCTCTATTATGCTTCAGCATGATGGAGCACGAGGTTTTTTATTATATAGGGACAAGGGAGGTAAAAGAATGAATTATAAAAAGTATAAAAGATTTGAGACTATTCAATTAAAAGATCGTACATGGCCTGATAATGAAGTTGATAAGGCACCGATATGGTGCTCAGTTGATTTAAGAGATGGAAATCAGGCATTGATTACACCAATGAAAATTGAAGAGAAAGTTGAAATGTTTCAATTATTAGTTGATTTAGGTTTTAAAGAGATTGAAGTTGGTTTTCCTTCTTCTTCACAAATTGAATTTGATTTTCTAAGATTATTAATTGATGAACATTTGATTCCTGATGATGTTACTGTTCAAGTCTTAACACAAGCAAGAGAACATTTAATTAGAAGAACTTTTGAATCTTTAAAAGGATTAGATAAAGCTATTGTTCATATTTATAATTCAACATCTGTTTTACAAAGAGATGTTGTGTTTCATAAAGAAAAAGATGAAATCAAAAGAATTGCTGTTGAGGGAACAAAGTTAGTTAAAGAATTATCCCAAGAATTTAATGGAAAAGTAATTCTTGAATACTCACCTGAGAGTTTTACAGGAACTGAAGTAGAATACGCTCTTGATGTTTGTGAAGCAGTAATGGATGAGTGGGAAGCATCAGTTGATAATAAAGTGATTATCAATCTTCCTTCAACTGTTGAAATGGATACACCAAATGTTTATGCAGATCAAATTGAATGGATGTGTAGAAACTTTAAAGATAGAGAAAGAGTTATTGTAAGTGTTCATCCTCATAATGATAGAGGATGTGGGGTAGCAACTACGGAACTTGGTTTGTTAGCGGGAGCTGATAGAGTGGAAGGAACTTTATTTGGAAATGGTGAAAGAACAGGGAATGTAGATATTATTACTGTTGCATTAAATATGTTTACGCATGGTGTTGATCCAAAACTTGAGCTAAGCCATATGAATCAAATAAAAGCAGTCTATGAAAAATGTTCTAAGATGGAAGTTCCACCTCGTCATCCTTATGCAGGTCAACTTGTCTTTACCGCATTTTCTGGTAGTCACCAAGATGCGATTAATAAAGGTATGTATGCATATCATCAAAGAGGTCAAGAACGCTGGGAAGTTCCATATTTACCAATTGATCCAGCTGATTTAAATAGACAATATGAACCAATTGTTCGTATTAATTCGCAATCAGGTAAAGGTGGTGTAGCCTTTGTGATGGATACAGTTTTTGGTTATCACTTACCAAAAGCTTTGCAAGCTGATTTTGCGAAAGCGATACAAAATATTAGTGAGACTGAAGGTGAAGTCTCACCAGAAAGAATCTATGATACATTTAAGAAAGAATATATTGATATTGAAGAACCTTATCGCTTTATTAGACATAAGATGATTGATATTAGTGATGAAAATCATGATGATCATGAAAGAAGAGCAGAGGTGACAATTGAAGATAGAGGCGAAATTAAGACATTGATTGGTTATGGAAATGGACCTATTGATGCAGTTAAAGATGCGTTTAACTCTAATCAAGATTTCCTATATACTCATTTATTAGATTATAGTGAACATGCATTAACTTCTGGTTCCTCAGCTAAAGCTGCGGCATATGTGCAGTTAAGACCAAAGGGTGGTGCAATTAGTGAGTTTGGTGTGGGTGTTCATCCAAACATTACCACAGCAACAATTAAAGCAATGATTTCGGCGATGAACCGTATTCATAAAACAATAAAGAAAGAGGGGTAGCTTATGCAGGAACTCATTTTATCAATTTTAGTTCATAATAGTGCAGGTGTTTTAACACGTGTTAGTGGCTTGTTTGCAAGACGTGGTTATAACATTGATAGTTTAACTGTTGGTACAACGAATACAGAAGGTATTTCACGTATGACTGTTGTTGCTACAGGTGAACAGCATATTCTTGAACAAATTGAAAAGCAATTAAGAAAATTAGAAGATGTTATTGAAATCTTTGCATTACCAAATGATTCATCAGTTTATCGTGAATTGTTGATGATTAAGGTTGAAGCTGATACAAAGACAAGAGCAGATCTTGTTTCAATTGTAGATATTTTTAGAGCAAAGATTATTGATGTTTCACCAGATTCAATGGTTATTGAAGTGACTGGTGATCATAGTAAGGTTAATGGATTATTAGCAATGTTAGATGGTTTCAATGTTGTTGAGATTGTTCGTACTGGTTTATCTGGTATATCTAGAGGTCTCGGTGATTTTGATATAGAAGAGAAAAATAAATAGGGGGTCAAAAATATGGCAAAAATTTTCTATCAATCAGATTGTGATTTATCTTTATTAGATGGTAAGACTGTAGCAATCATTGGGTATGGTTCTCAAGGACATGCTCATGCATTAAATTTAAAGGATTCAGGGGTTAATGTAGTCATTGGTTTATATGAAGGATCTAAGTCTTGGAAGAAAGCTGAAGAACAAGGATTTAAAGTATATACTTCAGATAAAGCAGCAAAGATGGCTGATATTATCATGATTCTAATTAATGATGAAACACAAGCAAAATTATATAAGGAATCTATTGAACCTAACTTAGAAGAAGGAAATATGTTAATGTTCGCTCATGGTTTCAATATTCATTTTGGACAAATTGTTCCACCTAAGAATGTTGATGTGACTATGGTTGCTCCAAAAGGACCAGGACATACAGTACGTAGTGAATATCAATTAGGTAAAGGTGTTCCTTGTTTAGTTGCAGTGGAACAAGATGCCTCAGGAAGAGCTCAAGATATTGCTTTAGCATATGCTTTAGGAATTGGTGGAGCAAGAGCAGGAGTTTTAGAAACAACATTTAGAACTGAAACAGAAACTGATTTATTTGGTGAACAAGCAGTTTTATGTGGCGGGGTTTGTGCTTTAATGCAAGCTGGTTTTGAAACTTTAGTTGAAGCCGGATATGATGAAAGAAATGCATATTTTGAATGTATTCATGAAATGAAGTTAATTGTTGATTTAATCTATCAATCAGGATTTGAAGGAATGAGATACTCAATTTCTAATACTGCTGAATATGGTGATTATATTACTGGACCAAAGATTATTACTGAAGATACTAAAAAAGCAATGAAGAAAGTTTTAACAGATATTCAAGATGGAACTTTTGCGAAAGATTTCTTATTAGATATGTCTGATGCAGGTGGTCAAGCACACTTTAAAGCAATGCGTAAATTAGGGGCTGAACATATTTCAGAAAAAACTGGTAAGGAAGTTAGAAAATTATATAGTTGGTCTGATGAAGACAAATTAATCAATAACTAAAAACAACACACACTTTGTGTGTTGTCAATGAAGAGATATTCTCTTTATTGACAACTTACAAAGAGAATAGAGGGGGAAATAAGTATGTCGATGACAATGACACAAAAAATATTAGCTGCTCATGCAGGATTAAATGAAGTATCTGCTGGAGAACTTATTGAAGCAAAACTAGATATCGTTATGGCGAATGATATTACCGGACCTATGGCTTTGCCAATATTTAAACAAATGGCTGATAAGGTTTTTGATAAGGATAAAGTTATCTTGGTGCCAGATCATTTTACACCAAACAAAGATATTAAATCTGCTGAGAATTCAAAAGCGATTAGAGAGTTTTCTAAGGATCAATGTTTAACTTATCATATGGAACAAGGAAAATGTGGTGTTGAACATGCGATACTTCCTGAAATGGGAATAGTCGTGGCTGGTGAATGTATCATTGGGGCTGATTCTCATACTTGTACTTATGGAGCGTTAGGGGCTTTTTCGACAGGTGTTGGAACAACTGATATAGCAACTGGTATGGCAGTTGGTGAATTATGGTTTAAGGTTCCAAGTGCTATTCAATTTGTTTTAAAAGGAAAATTACAACCTTATGTAAGTGGTAAAGATGTGATCTTACATATCATTGGTAAAATTGGTGTTGATGGAGCTTTATATAAATCAATGGAATTTGTTGGTGAAGGGGTTAAAGAGTTATCTATGGATGATCGTTTTACAATTTGTAATATGGCTATTGAAGCAGGAGCTAAAAATGGTATTTTTGAAGTAGATGAACAAACAAGAGAATATATGGATAAACATTCAAAGAAGTCTTATAAGGAATATAAGGCGGATGAGGATGCTGAATATGATGAAGTCATTGAAATTGATTTATCAACAATTGTACCTACTGTTGCATTTCCACATTTACCAGGAAATGCACATACAATTGATGAAATTAATAATGAAGATGAAATTATTATTGATCAAGTCGTGATTGGTTCTTGTACAAATGGAAGAATGACTGATTTAAGAAAAGCAGCAGCTATCTTAAAGGGACAAACAGTCGCTGATCATGTTCGTGTAATGGTTGTTCCGGCAACTCAAAAGATTTTTGTACAATGTATTCAAGAAGGACTTGCAGAAATATTTGTTGAAGCAGGATGTGCGTTTAATACACCAAGTTGTGGACCATGTATGGGTGGACATATGGGTGTTATGGCAAAAGGCGAAAAGTGTGTATCAACGACTAATCGTAATTTTGTAGGACGTATGGGTGATACTGAAGCATTAATCTATTTAGCTTCACCTGAGATTGCAGCAGCGAGTGCAATTAAGGGGTATATTGCCGATCCTAGAAAGGTGGGAAAATAATGATAGCAAACGGAAAAGTCTTGAAATATGGAGATAACGTTGATACTGATGTTATTATTCCTGCTAGATATTTAAACTCATTTGATGCTAAAGAACTTGCTAGTCATGCCATGGTAGATATTGATCCGACATTTGTTGAACGTTTAAATACAGGAGATATTATGGTAGCAGGTAGTAACTTTGGTTGTGGTTCTTCAAGAGAACATGCACCGCTTGCTTTAAAGACAGCGGGAGTAAGTTGCGTTATCGCAAAATCTTTTGCAAGAATATTTTACCGTAACTCTATTAATATTGGTTTTGCAATCTTAGAATGTGAAGAAGCAGTCAATGATATAGATGAAGGTGATATTGTGAAAGTTGATTTTGATAGTGGAAAGATTATCAATGTGACTAAAGATAAAGAATATCAAGCTCATCCATTCCCTGAATTTTTACAAAAGATGATTAAAGTGAATGGTTTAGTTAATTATGTTAAGGCAAAAAAGGGGTAAAGCAATGGAAAAGAAAATTACTGTTATTAAAGGGGATGGCATAGGACCTGAAATTATTGATGAAACAATAAAGGTATTAGATGCTATAGCATTAAAATATAAACATAACTTTATCTATGAATTTGTATTAATGGGTGGGGCATCTATTGATGTTTGTGGTGTTCCTTTAACTGATGAAGCAGTTCATATAGCGAAAAATAGTGATGCTGTTTTATTAGGTTCTATTGGTGGAGATACGAATACATCTCCTTGGTATCAATTAGAACCATCACTTCGTCCTGAAGCAGGTTTATTAAAGATGAGAAAAGAATTAAATTTATTCGCAAATTTAAGACCAGCATATTTATATGATGAATTAAAAGGGGCTTGCCCTTTAAAAGAAGAAATCACTGAAGGTGGTTTTGATATGATGATTATGAGAGAATTAACTGGTGGTTTATATTTTGGAGAAAGAGAAACAAAAGAAATCAATGGGGAATTAGTTGCTCATGATAACTTAGTATACAGTGAATCAGAAATCAGAAGAATAGCAAAACGTGGTTTTGATATTGCAATGAAAAGAAGTAAAAAAGTAACTAGTGTTGATAAAGCAAATGTTTTAGATACTTCACGTTTATGGAGAAAGATTGTTAATGAAGTTGCAGTAGATTATCCTGATGTTGAATTAGAACATATGTTGGTTGATAATTGTGCTATGCAGTTAGTTAAAGATCCACGCCAGTTTGATGTGATTTTAACTGAAAATATGTTTGGTGATATTTTATCTGATGAAGCAAGTATGGTGACTGGATCAATTGGTATGTTATCGAGTGCATCTTTAAGAGATGATACATTTGGGATGTATGAACCAAGTCATGGGAGTGCACCGGATATTGCTGGTAAGGATATTGCTAATCCTATTGCTACTATTTTATCAGCAGCAATGATGCTTCGCTATTCATTTGATATGGATAAAGAGGCCTTGGCAATTGAAAATGCTATAAAGAAAGTATTAAAACAAGGGTATCGTACTATTGATATTATGTCTGAAGGTAAAGAGGAAGTGACTTGTTCAAAAATGGGAGACTTAATTGTATCTCAATTATAGGAGGTAGTATATATGAGAAGTGATAATGTAAAGACAGGTGTTGAAAGAGCACCTCATAGATCTTTATTTAATGCTTTAGGAATGACTGAAGAAGAACTAGCAAGACCATTAATTGGGGTTGTTAATTCATATAATGAAATAGTTCCTGGACATATGAATTTAGATAAGATTGCTGAAGCAGTCAAGAAAGGAATTTATTTAGCTGGTGGAACACCAATTGAAGTTCCTGCTATTGCAGTATGTGATGGAATTGCGATGAATCATACAGGTATGAAGTATTCCTTAGTCACAAGAGAATTAATTGCAGATAGTACGGAATGTGTAGCAACTGCGCATCAGTTTGATGGATTAGTTATGATTCCAAACTGTGATAAAAATGTCCCTGGATTATTAATGGCAGCAGCTAGAATTAATATCCCTACAATCTTTGTCAGTGGAGGACCGATGTTAGCAGGAAGAAAAGTTGATGGAAATCAAACTTGTTTATCTTCTTTGTTTGAAGCAGTTGGAGAATTTAATTCTGGTAAGATCACTGAAGAAAAATTAAGAGAGATTGAAGAAAAAGCTTGTCCTACATGTGGATCATGTTCAGGAATGTATACAGCTAACTCAATGAATTGTTTGACTGAAGTCTTAGGAATGGGACTTAAAGGAAATGGAACAATTCCAGCTGTTTATAGCGAACGTATTCGTTTAGCAAAACATGCAGGAATGCAGGTTATGAAGTTAGTTGAAAAAGATATTAAACCAAGAGATATTATGACACCTCAAGCTTTCCTAAATGCCTTAACTGTTGATATGGCTTTAGGATGTTCAACAAATTCAATGTTACATTTACCAGCAATTGCTCATGAAGCAGAAGTTGAATTAAACTTAGAGATTGCGAATGATATTAGTAAAAAAACACCTAACTTATGTCATTTAGCACCAGCTGGAGATACTTATATGGAAGATTTAAATGATGCTGGTGGTGTTTATGCAGTTATGAATGAATTAGATAAAATAGGTGTATTACACACTGATGTTATAACTTGTACAACAAAAACATTGAAAGAAAATATTCAAGGTTGTATAAACTTAGATACAAATATTATTCGTCCTATTGATAATCCATATAGTCAAACTGGAGGGATTGCTGTATTAAAAGGGAACTTAGCAGTTGATGGTTGTGTTGTAAAACAAAGTGCAGTTGCTAAAGAGATGATGCAACACACTGGACCAGCAAGAGTATTTGATTGTGAAGAAGATGCTATTAAGGCAATTCGTGAAAGAATGATTGTTGCTGGGGATGTTGTTGTTATTCGTTATGAAGGTCCAAAAGGTGGACCAGGAATGCGAGAAATGTTATCTCCTACAAGTGAAATAGCAGGTATGGGATTAGATAAAGATGTTGCTTTAATTACTGATGGTCGTTTTTCTGGGGCTACAAGAGGAGCATCTATTGGACATGTATCACCTGAGGCTGCAGTAGCAGGAACAATAGCATTTGTAAAAGAGGGGGATATGATTGAAATTGATATTCCTCATCATAAAATAGAACTCTTAGTAAGTGATGAAGAGTTGGAAAAAAGAAAAATTGGATTTGAACCAAAGACTCCAAGTATCCAAACTGGTTATTTAAAGAAATATGCTGCGATGGTAACTTCTGCCAATACAGGAGCTGTATTAAAAGTAAAAGATTAAAAGGAGGAGGAAAGAATATGTTATTAAACGGATCAGATATTGTTATTGAATGTTTACTTGAACAAGGTGTTGACACTGTGTTTGGGTATCCAGGAGGTACAATTTTAAACGTCTATGATGCTTTATATAAGTATCAAGATAAAATCACTCATATCTTGACTTCTCATGAACAAGGGGCTTCACACGCTGCTGATGGTTATGCACGTGCGAGTGGAAAAGTAGGCGTATGTATGGCAACAAGTGGACCGGGAGCAACAAACCTAGTAACAGGTATTGCTACTGCGCATATGGATTCTATTCCGATTGTTGCAATTACTGCCAATGTTGGCGTGCCACTCCTTGGAAAAGATAGTTTTCAAGAAATTGATATTACTGGTGTTACTATGCCTATAACAAAACATAATTTTATTGTTAAAGATGTTAAAGAATTGGCCCCGACAATTCGCAAAGCTTTCCAAATAGCGAAAGAAGGTAGACCAGGACCTGTTCTTATTGATATCACAAAGGATGTTACATCAAATGAATGTGAATATATAAAAGAAAAACCTGAAATTATTAAACGACGTAGTTATACTTATCCAACATCAGAACTTAAAAAAGCAATTACAATGATTGAAAAGAGTGAAAGACCATTTGTATTTGTTGGTGGTGGAGCAATTGCTGCTGATGCATCAGCAGAATTAACTGAGTTTGTTGAAAAAGTTGATGCTCCCGTTACTGATTCTTTAATGGGAAAAGGAGCTTTTGATGGAACGAATCCTCGTTATACTGGGATGCTTGGAATGCATGGAACAAAAACAAGTAATCTAGGAGTATCTCGTTGTGATTTATTGATAGTTATTGGCGCAAGATTTAGTGATCGTGTAACAGGAAATACAAAGACTTTTGCTAAAAATGCGAAAATCATTCATATTGATGTTGATGCTGCAGAAATTAATAAAAATGTTATGGTTGATTTAGGGATTGTTGGTGATGCTAAAAGTATTTTAGAAGCTTTGAATTTACTATTATCTCAACAAAATCATCCACAATGGTTAAAAGAAGTAAGAGGTTTAAAAGAACAATTTCCGCTTAACTATAATACTGAGATATTAACAGGACCATATGTTGTTGAACAAATTGATGCTTTAACTGATAGTAACGCAATAATTTGTACAGAAGTTGGACAAAATCAAATGTGGGCAGCTCAGTATTATCACTATAAACACCCTAGACAGTTAATCACAAGCGGTGGTCTTGGAACAATGGGTTATGGACTTGGTGCAAGTATGGGAGCTAAGTTTGGTAAGTCAGATCAATATGTTTTTAATATTGCTGGGGATGGTTGCTTTAGAATGAACATGAATGAATTAGCAACAGCCTCACGTTATAACATCCCTATTATTCAAGTTGTATTAAATAACCATGTTTTAGGAATGGTAAGACAATGGCAAACTTTATTTTATGGAAAACGTTATTCTGCAACTATCTTAGATGATAAAGTAGATTTCTGTAAAGTTGCTGAAGGGCTTGGTTGTAAAGCAATTAAAGTCACTAAGAAAGAAGAAGTTGTGCCAGCAATTCAAGAAGCCATGGATCATGATGGACCAGTTATGATTGAATGTATTATTGAAGAAGATGATAAAGTCTTCCCAATGGTTGCTCCAGGAGCACCAATTGAAGAAGTCTTTGATGAAAAAGATGTAAAATAATAGAGCCTCTACAAAGAATAGATACTGATTATTCTTTGTAGAGGTTTATTAATTATGGAGCGATGTTTTCATTAAAAAGAGAAATATAAAGAAAGTTATGTTAATTTTATGTAAATCTTTCATATTTTTAGTACATTTTCTTATAAATGATTATGTATAATATGAAATATGTGATAATATATTTAGCATCAAAGTAGGTGAGATAATGAGGCAGTTAAACGGTTTAACGAACCAAGAGGTATTAGAACAAATACAAAAAGGCAATGTGAATATATCTCCAAAACCATTAGTTAAAACAAATGGTCAAATTGTTAGAGAACATATATTTAATTTATTTAATGCATATAACTTTGTGATTGCTGTGGCTTTGATTTGGGTTCAAGCTTGGTCAAGTTTATTCTTTGTTGTCATTGTTGGATCAAATACCGTTATAAGAATATATCAAGATATTCGCTCTAGAAATATGGTCGCAAAACTAACTTTGTTAGTTTCGCCTAAAACAAAGGTTGTTAGAGATAATGAAATACATGTTATTAGTAATGAGGAGATTGTTTTAAATGATACTATTTATTTAGAATCAGGGAATCAAATATCTGCTGATTCTATAGTAATGGATACACCTGTTGAAGTTGATGAATCTTTGCTTACAGGGGAAGTTGAACCAGTTTTAAAAAATGTTGGTGAGCATTTGTTGTCAGGAAGCTTTATCATCTCAGGCGCATGTCATGCAAGAGTTGAACATGTAGGTGTTGATAACTATGCAACGCATATCGCCAATGAAGCACGTAAGAGAAAACCTGTGACTTCTGAATTAATTAAAACATTTACTAAGGTTACACGTTTTACGAGTATGCTTGTTGTTCCTTTAAGTATTTGTATGTTATTTCAAGCACTTGTTATTCGTGATGAAACGATAACTATGGCTATTGTGAATACATCGACAGCCTTGCTTGGTATGCTACCAAAAGGACTTGTTCTTTTAACGAGTGTTTCCTTAGCTGCAAGTGTTGTTCGTTTAGGTAAAAAGGAAGTTCTTGTTCAAGAAATGTTTAGTATTGAAACCTTATCTCGTGTAGATATCTTGTGTTTAGATAAAACAGGGACATTGACTCAAGGAAAAATGGAAGTTCAAGAAGTTGTTGAGCTCCCTCATAATTTACCTTATCAATTTAATGAACTTATGAATTCTTTTGTGAACGGAAGTTTGGATAATAATGCTACTTTTCAGACATTGAATCATTATTTCCGAGGAAATGCTCCATATTCAGTCAAACGTCGTGTTTCTTTTTCTTCAGCTAGGAAATGGAGTGCTTTGGAATTAGAAAATATTGGAACATTAGTAGTTGGAGCTCCTGAATTTATTATACCTTCTTTAGCACTTCCTAGTGGTGTTGAACAAGCTTCACAAAAAGGAGCGCGTATTCTATTGGTTGCATATTATAAAGATTTTGATGAATTCCAAGATCATATGCAAAATGCTATTCCATTAGCTTATATTATAATTCAAGATCCGCTACGTGAAGATGCGAAAGAAACGCTTCGTTTCTTTAGTGAAAATGATGTTGAGATTAAAGTGATTTCTGGTGATAATCCAGTTACAGTAGGAGCGCTTGCCTCACTTGCAGGAGTGGCAAAAGCTGAGCAGTATATTGATGCGACAACATTAAAAACTGATCAAGATTTAGAGGATGCGATTTTAAACTATAATGTTATTGGAAGAGCGACACCTTATCAGAAGCATCAAATGATCAAAGCGTTGCAATCACATCAAAAAAGAGTCGCGATGACAGGGGATGGAGTCAATGATGTTCTAGCTTTAAAGGATGCTGATGTTTCTATTGCGATGGGTTCTGGAACAGAAGCAGCAAGACAAGTGTCTCAGTTTGTTGTTATTAATGGTAAACTAGAAACATTAGTTGATGTTGTCAAAGAAGGACGTCTAGATATTAATAATGTAACGCGTTCTGCTTCTATGTATTATCTAAAAACGATTTATACAATTCTTATTGCTATTGGGGCAATCTTGCTCAATATGCCTTATCCTTTTATTCCATTTCAAATGACATTAATGGATAATTTCATTGAAGGATTCCCATCATTTATGATTTTGTTTGAAAAGAATATTGATAAACCAAAAGAATCAATTGGTCGTCATGCTATGAGATTTTCATTACCTAATGCAATAACAGTTGTATTGAGTGTTGTAGTGATGAAGATACTTGCACCTTATTTAGGTTTGAGTCTTGAAGAAGTATTTGCGATATCTTACTTTTCAACATTTATGATTGGACTTCATATGATTTATCGTATCTATAAACCAGTTAATTTATATCGTATGATGATTATTGTATTAGATATTATTGGCTTTATATTTGCGACTTGGTTATTGTGGGGATTATTAAAGATGGCACCATTGAATATGATGTTAATAAAGTATATATTAGGAGTTGTTTTAATAGGTTTAATTATTGCAACTATTATTTCTAAGGTCACTGAATATTATTTAGATAGAGAAAAACCAAAATAGGTTTTTCTTTTTGTTTTAATTTGGTTATAATGTAGTTATAGGTATTTAAAGGAGGAAAACGAATGGGACGTTTAGGAGTATCTATTTATCCAGAGCATTCAACACCAACAAAGGATAAAGAATATTTAACTTTAGCATCAAAATATGGATTTAAGCGTGTTTTTACATGCTTGTTATCAGTGAATAAGCTAGCTGATGAAATTAAGAAAGATTTTCAAGATGTTATAACTCATGCTAATGGTTTAGGTATGGAAGTGATTGTCGATGTTGCACCTAGTGTATTTGAAAAACTTGGGATTAGTTATGATGATTTAAGTTTCTTTAAGGAAATAGGAGCAGCTGGATTTAGACTAGATGAAGGATTTAATGGTGCAGTAGAAGCATCTATGACATTGAATCCCTATGATTTAAAGGTAGAAGTTAATGCTAGTAATCCAGGGATGTATGTTAATAATATTATGTCTAATAAACCTGATAGATCAAAGTTAATTTCTTGTCATAACTTTTATCCTCAAAGATATAGTGGATTAAGTTTTAAACTGTTTAAAGAAAATAGTGAAAATCTTAAAGAAATGGGATTGAATATTGCTGCATTTGTTTCTTCTCAAGAAGAAGGAACTTATGGACCATGGCCAGTTTATGAGGGTTTATGTACTTTAGAGATTCATCGTGATTTACCGATTGATGCACAAGCTAGATTTTTATTTGCGACTGGATTAGTAGATGATGTTTTAATAGGGAATGCATATGCTTCAAAAGATGAGTTAAAAAAATTATCTGGTATTAATCCAGGTTTATTAACTTTTGGAATTGAATTAGAGAAAAATGTTAGTAATATTGAAAAGACAATTATTTTTGATTTTAAAAATGCTGTAAGAGGAGATATGTCTGATTATATGGCAAGAAGTACAATGCCTCGCGTTATTTATAAAGATGAATCTATTCCAGCAACAAATACAAGGGATTTAAAACGTGGTGATGTTATTATCATCAATAATGAATATGGACACTATAAAGGAGAATTACATGTAATCTTACAAGATATGCCTAATGATGGTAAGAAAAATGTAGTTGGAAGAATACCTGAATATGAACATATGATGTTAGACTATTTAACGCCTTGGGTTAAATTCTCATTTATGGAAGTAGAGTAATGCATGCGCATTACTTTTTCTTAGTATGACGGGCATGTCATACATCTAGGGTGAAAGTCCCTCGTGAGC
>CAZWXH010000027.1:0-19019 GCA_964637725.1 uncultured Coprobacillus sp.
ACTTAAAGCACATTTATCTCTAACGAATAGAAAAACCTATTAAATAAAAAAAGAAACTATTCTAAAATAGTTTCCTCATTATTTTGATTCTCTAAATCAATTAATAATTTCTTGAATTGTTTTATAAACAGTATCACCGTGAGTGAAACAGCAAGAATATCAGCTATTGGTTCTGCTAAGAAAACCGCAAAAACTTTATCTTCGATAAATATCGGTAATATATAAATCAAAGGAATCAAAACCAATACTTTTCTAAACATTGCCAAAAAGGCTGAAGTTTTAGCATTACCTAAGGCTATAAAAGTTTGTTGACATGCAATTTGTGCTCCCATCAATACGAGTGCTCCTAAGTATATTCTTAATGCCCATACTGAAATTGAAGTCAATGCCATATCACTTGTAAAGACCGCTGTAAATACTTGGGGAACAATCATAATCATAAGCCATAAAATAGCCGCATAGCCTAGACACCATATTAACAATAATCGAAATGACTGTTTAACCCTCTGCGCATTTCTAGCCCCGTAGTTATAACTAATAATTGGCTGTGCTCCTTGGGTGAAGCCTTGTAGTGGTAGCATCGCAAATTGCATAACACTCGATAAAATAGTCATGGCTCCAACAGCTAAGTCTCCTCCATACTTTAATAATGATGAATTAAAGCAGAGAACAAGAATACTTTCTGTTGCTTGCATCACAAATGGTGCTACTCCTAATGCAATTGCAGTCATTAGTATCTTTGGTATGATTTTCATGTTTTTTATTTTTAATCGTAGTAATGTGTTTTTACCTAGTAAAAACCACATAACCCATATAGTAGAAACTCCTTGCGATATTATTGTTGCTAGTGCAGCACCTGCAACTCCCATGTTTAATCCAAAAATAAGAATTGGATCTAATACAATATTGGTAACGGCACCAATAACAACAGTCATCATTGATATTTTAGAAAATCCTTGAGTTGTAATAAAGGCATTCATTCCTAATGTCAGCTGGACAAAGATTGTTCCAATAGCGTAAATATTCATATATGACCTTGCATATGGTAAAGTGTTTTCACTTGCGCCAAACAATTGTAACAAAGGTGTTTGAAAACTATAAATAATAATTGTTAAAACAACCGAAGTAATAAGCAAGGCACTAAAACAGTTTCCTAAAACTTTACTAGCACCCTCGTTATCCCCTTCACCCATCAATATAGATGCTCTAGGAGCTCCTCCCATTGCCATTAATCCCGCAAAGGCAGAAATAATCATAATGATGGGAAAACAAACCCCAACACCTGTTAAAGCTGTTGCTCCAACAGTCTCAATATGACCTATATACATACGATCGACGATATTATATAAAGCATTCACAACTTGTGAAGTAATAGCAGGAATTGCTAACAAAAAAAACAACTTTCCAATTTTATCTTTACCTAAATCTACTTCTTTCTTCATCACTCTTCACTCCCATTAAATAACTTCAATAAATTATCATTTATCTTTAAAAAAGTATCTTCTACAATTAAAAGACTTTCCTTATCAATACCCTCAAGCATAACCTTCATAAACTCATCTTGTTTCGTTTTCATTTGTTCAATTAAAGGTTCACTCTCTTTAGTCAAAAATAATCTCACAATTCTTTTATCATGTAAATCAGCTTTACTCATGACTAACTTTCTTTTAATTAAAGAGTCCACACTTCTAGCAACTAAGCTCTTCGCTACTCCTAAATATATTCCTAATTCTTTACTTGTGTTTATCCTTTCATTATTAGATAAAAAAATAAGAATATCAATTTCACAAGGTGAAAACTTATAAGATTCAAAAATCAAAGAACATACTTTACTATATGCTTTTCTAATCATTGCAGCTCTTTTTAATAAATTCTCTAAGTTGTTTAAGACCATATTTCCTCCTAATAGTTCACAAGTGAACTATTACTATTATAATAATTATAAATGAAAGAGTCAACTCTATTATTGAAAATCTATTTTATAATTCTTGATAACATTGTATAATAAGATAAGGAGGATTTTATATGAAGAAAACATTTGAATTTGATGAAGAAATTGAAGCGAGTTTAGAAGATATCTGGAATATCTTAAAGGATCCAAGCACTGTCGTTATGGAAAAAATTACCCAATTTAAGAAGCAAGATAATTTAAACTGGGAAGAAGTCCCAAGTAATGGTGTATATAACACATATGCTGCTACTCTTGATGAGGCAACTCATACATTACATATTGTCACTCATAATAGTAAGTGGGATAGTGAATCTAATGATATTGTTATAAAACTTACTGATAATGGAAATGGGAAAACTCATGTTCATGTTAATTATCAAATTGGAACAACTGCAATCTTTAACATTATTGCGATAGAAGTTGCAGGTGAAAAACTTGCTCATCATGCCAGCAATACAATTTTTAAACATATTAAAAAACAACTATAGAAAAACAGTTCACTTCAATGTGAACTGTTTTTACTTTATATAACTTTCTTTCCGCCATATGGTCTGACTTTCAAAACATGGCAACTTCCTTCTCCAAAATACTTTTCAATTTCTTTTTTATAAGTTTCAACAAACTCATCTTTTACAAAGGCTTGCATTGTTCCTGCAAATCCACCACCATGAACACGACATACACCGTTATCACCTAAGATTTGTTCAGTTAATGATAATGCCACTGATACACTTTGATTTTGTATATCACAGTTCGCATAAACATTTTGTAAATACTTAAATGAACTATCACCTGAAGCTGCAATCCATTTTTTGAATTCTTCAAAATCACCTTTATTTAATGCTTCTACTTGCTTATCAACCTTTTTGTTTTCTGCAAATAAATGCATTGCTCGTAACACTGCTCTATCACCACAAGCTATTCTTACTTCTGGTAATTGATTATAAAAGTCTTTTTCATCAACTTGTCTTAAGACTTCTTTATTAAAGAACTTTGCAACTTTTTTCATTTCAAAAGGAATAGCCGCATATTCATCAGTTAAATCAGCATGTGATCCCTTCGTATCAACAATACATAAACTATGTTTGAATTTAGAAAAATCAACATCAACTTTTCTAACAATTGGATTTTTCGTATCTTTAAAATCAATGTTAATCAAGCTTCCTACGGAAGAAGCACATTGATCCATTAAGCCACAAGGCTTTCCAAAATATACATTTTCAGCATATTGCCCAATTTGTGCAATCTCTACAGGATTAATTGACATATCATTATATAAACCAGACAAAACTGTTCCAATCATCACTTCAAAGGCTGCTGAAGATGATAAACCTGATCCTTGTAATACTTCACTTGTCATATATGCATTGAATCCACCGATTTGATAATGTGACTCATTGAACTTAAAACAAACACCACGAACCAAACCTTCAGATGTTCCAATTTCTTCTTCTTTCTTATCTAAATCATTAATATCAATTTCTTTAATATCATACTCATCAGATAATATTTTAATCCCTGCATTTGTCTTTGAAACAACCGCAATAATATCTAAATTAATAGCTGCTGCTAATACACAACCATTTTGATGATCGGTATGGTTTCCACCAACTTCACTTCTCCCTGGTGCACTATAGACTTCTACATCACTATCACCATATAAAGATATAAATTTATCAATTGCATGAATATATCTTTCCTTTTGATAATTCAATAAACTTTCATCAACATAAATATCATTTAAAACTTGATTGTACTGATCATTTCTAATTTCATTAATTAATTGTGTTGCTTTCATTATTCTTCTCCTTTTTCTATTGATTAACAACGTACTCTACAAAGCGAACAAACCCTTCAATTCCTTTATCATTCATTTTATAAACACCTGCATTTTCTAATACATCTACAAATATATTTGTAACTTCTTTTTGTAAAATACTATCACTATTACTTTCATTAAATTCATATTGGACTTTCATTTCTTGATACCAAGTTCTATGTTTATCTAATTCAGGATAATCATTAATCTCTTTCTTTTTTAATAAACAATCCTTTAATAGTTCTAATTCAGTTTTTAATCTCGCTGGTAAAATAGCGAGTCCCATAACTTCTATTAATCCAATATTTTCTTTTTTAATATGATGATTATTAACATGAGGATGGAAAATTCCATCAGGATAGTCACTGTTTACACGATTGTTTCTTAAAACAATATCTATTTGATATTTTCCTTCAAACATTCTCACAATGGGTGTTACTGTATTATGTCTTGTTTCATCTGTATGTGAAATAATGTCTAAAGACTCATCGCTATAATCAATCCATTGATTAAGGATTAAATCAGATAATTCAATTAAATCATTTTGACAAGATGATGTTAAACGAATTGTCGATAAAGGCCAACGTACAATTTCAATAGCCACTTGAGAATACTTTTGACTCCTAATAGTTTTAATAACCTTAGCATCTTGAATTGGAAAGTGGGCATTCCCCCCTTGATAATGATCATGGGTAAGGATTGAACCCCCTACAATAGGTAAATCGGCATTAGAACCAATCATATAATGTGGAAATATATCTATAAAAGAGAATAAGTTTTCAAATGTTTGTTTATTAATTAACATTGGTGTATGTTGTTCATTAAAAACAATACAATGTTCATTATAATAAACATATGGAGAATATTGTAAATAATACTTTCCATTCTTTAATTGTAAAGGGATAACTCTGTGTGTCTGTCTTGCGGCACGATTTAAATCTCCCGCAAATCCGACATTTTCTTTACAGAGTAAGCATTGAGGATATCCACTTGATTTCATAGTTCTTGCTTTGGCTATCTCTTTTGGATCCTTTTCTGGTTTAGATAGATTAATTGAGACATCTATATCACCATACTTTGTATCTGTCGTCCATTGAATATTTTTATCAGTACGACTCTTTCTAATATAATTAGAAGCCATTGAAAGTTGATAATAATAATCAGTAGCCTCTTGATAACTTGTTTGATAATTCTTATTAAAAGTTTCAATAACTTCACTAGGACGAGGCATAATACAATTCATAATTCTTGTATCAAATAAATCTTTCTCTGTAATTGAATCATTAATAATACTCTTATCTACAGCATAATCTAACATTTTATCAAGGATGATTGTCACATCTAGTATCTTTTCTTTTACATCTACTCTTTCAAATGTATCTAAACCAAAAAGATCAAGTAAGAGGTTAATAGCGTAATCAATATCTGCTTCCTTAATCATTTTATTGTCTATCCCAAATTGAATGAGTTGGTTAATTTCATAATTCATATAATCCCTCCCTATCATCTCATATTTTACCACTCTGATGGTATATGTCAATATTATTTACTAAAATATTATATTATTTTAGTAATATTGTTATGTTGTTTACTAAAAAGAGCCAACTCGCGTTGTCTCTATAAAAACAGTTCAAATATACCTAATATAAATATCATAATGCCTGATATCAACATTGCGTTGTTATGAAGATATTTTGATAAATAGCTTTTGCCTAAATATTGCGATAGTTGAATAAAAGCTACACTTAATATAAAAGTGAAGCTACTTGATAATATAATCGATACACCAGTAATACTTGCACCTATGCCAAGACCTATATTATTAAGTGTTAACCCAAAAGCTAACATCATTGCTTCTTTTATCTCTATGACTCCCGATAGATCTTTATCATAATCTTCTAAAGTCATAACATTTCCTTTTTGATAAAATGAATTTTGTATATATTCATAAATCATAGATATTCCCATAGTAGTAAGAATCATACAACCCATTATATTGGTCCAGTATTTTGGGATATACATTGATATAAAGTAGCCAAAATTCATTGATATCAATGTGCCAAGACTGGTTATACAAGCAATAAACACATTACTTTTCCAAGTGATTTTTACTTTCTTTATTCCATAAGTTAACCCTATGACTAAGCTATCTATATTTGCGCCAAACGCAAATAAGAACGCTGAGGTATAATGCACAAAATCCCTCCTTCTCCTATGTATTCTATGTTATAAATACAAAAGAGTTTAGGCTAAAGTAAAAGAAGAAATATGATTTATAATCATATCTCTTCTAACATATCAAATAATATATAATGAGAATCAGTCACTGCATCTAATTTTATAAGTTCATCTTTTATTTCGGCAGCATCTTTTTCATAAAGACTATTATCATTAACTTTGCCTTCTCCTTCAATTTGAATAAGATAGGCTTGTCTTCCTTGACTCAATTGATAATCAATAGTTTCACCTGCTTTTAAATAAACAACCGATATTTCCATATCTTGATGAATTTGAATTGGAGCTTTAGTTTTATCTTTTGAAACAATTCGTAACCATTTGTTTAAACGATCATTAAAGTCAAAACGATAATCCCCATAGTTTGGTGTATATCCATTCTTATCTGGCATTATCCAGATTTGTAGAAAACGAAGAGGATCTTCAGTATGATTGAATTCACTATGAGTTACACCAGTTCCAGCACTCATATATTGTACTTGCCCTTTTGTTAGAGTTCTTTCATTATCCATACTATCTTTATGTGTTAATACGCCATCAACAACATAACTCACTATCTCCATATTTTGATGAGGATGAGTACCAAAACCACCATGTGGATCAAATATATCATCATTAACAACGCGAAGAGCTCCATAATTCATATTACTAGGATTATAATATTCTGCAAAAGAGAAATGAAATGTACTATGCAACCATCCTCTTTCACTCTTTCCCATTTTATTGTGATCTATAATTTTAATCATGTTTTTCTCCTTTCACAAATAATCTTTCTTCAATTGTTTGGTATTCTAATTGATCTGGTTCACTCTTAGGATTACCAAACGGCATTTGAGCAATCAGTTTCCAAGTACTAGGAATATCAAATACTTCTTTAACTTCATCATCAATTATAGGATTATAATGCTGTATTGAGGCTCCTAATCCTTCTGATGACAACGCAGTCCAAATCGCAAATTGTAACATCCCTGCACTTTGCATTGACCATACTGGGAAATTATCTGCATATCCAGGAAACTGTTTTTGTAATTTTTCCACAACTTGCATATCTTCAAAATATAATATTGTTCCATGTGTGTTCTCAAAAGATTGAATTTTCTTTTCAGTTGGTTCAAACTTATCTTCTGGCACAATTTTCTTAAGCGTATTTCTCACTATATTCCATAGTTTATCATGTTCTTCATTTAAGAGTAGAACAACTCTAGAAGTTTGTGAATGAAACGCTGATGGTGTATAAGTCACCAATTCTGATAATATTTCTTTAATTCTTTGATCAGTTATAACTGAGTCCTTTGTTAGATCATATCTTGATCTTCTTGCTTTTACTGCTTCATAAAATTTCATAATTAATATCTCCTTTATATTTAATGTAATTTTTTTAATATATCAATAACTATCTTTTTTTCTTCTTCCGATAAAGGTAGAAGACTCTCATGAATAAGATCCATGTGTTGTTTATAAACTTCCTCAATTAATTGTTTTCCTTTTTCTGTTAAAACAATAATATAAGAACGTTTATCATTTACATTCTCCTTTCTTTTTATCAATTGACACTGTTCTAAGTTTTTAATAACAACTGTCATATTCCCACTACTCGACAAGATGACTTCAATAATCTCCTTGATTGTCATATCACCTTTATGCAATAAAGCTTCAAGTACAGTAAATTGTGCAAATGTTATTTTATACTTCCTAAATAATACTTCACTTTTCTTGTGGGTTAACTGGATAGCACGAGAAAGTGCTATAATCAATTTCCCATCATTTTTATATTCTTCTCTTTCCATATCTCATTTATATCACTAATTAGTGATATATGCAAACGAAATGCTTTGTAATTAAAAAAACGAGATAACTCGTTTCTAATCATTACTGTGGCTGCCATGCAATATAAATGCAATTAGTTCTTCTTCATTATCAAATTGATCATAATCACCAATATGTCCACCTTCATAGTGATAAATAACGTCCGCTTTTTCATTTCTTTACAGCATCGGAAACATTGACACTAGTCTTTGTTTCTACAGCCCTCTTGTCTACATCCTAAACAATCTTTTGTTTCTGTACATAAACAACAAGCCAAGCCACAAAATGAAAACCCTCGATTTCTTACAAGCATTATTGTCGCTTCTCCTTCTATTAATAATTTCACTTTATATAATTTAAAAAAAATCCAATAAAGACTTATAAAACGATCAATAATTCTCTACTAAACTTTTCAACTTGATCTCTCACCTTTAATTATATTAGCATTAATAGATAACTTTAAAAACTGGAATTTTCAACATCACTTAATTGCTTTTCATATAGCTTGAACAAATCTAACCCATATTGACAAAAACCTAAATCAACCGATTGAATATATTGATAGCCACAGCGTTCATATAATGCGATTGCAGGGGCATTTTTTTCATAAACATCCAAGCGAATTGCTTGCATACCGTTTTGTTTCCCGAATTCCTCAGAAAAACACATGAGCTGTAGCCCGATTCCCATATTCACAAAGGCAGGGTGGACAACAAGAGTATGTATGACCAGTATTAAACTGTAATCACCATCATACTGCCACTCAACACTCTTATAGCCATTTTCGGGCTTATGATTCAAGATGACGGAACCGACAATGCTGTCACCACTTCGTGCTATAAGCAAGCTATTTTCAGCTATTCCCGTTGCTGCATCCTCCCTTGTTGGATAGATACCCCTTTTCCAACCGGGATAGTTTACACTTGTTTCAAGTGTGTCAAGCAGGTCATTGTATAGCTGCTCTATGGCATCTAAATCCGCATCAGTGCCATGTTCTATTCTAATCTCCATTGTTTGTTCTCCTTTGCGTTATTGCTTTATTATGCGTAATTTAAGGTTTGCGCCTTAGGCCAATAAGGCAAAGCAGGGATTATGCTCATAATGTAATATCATTTGCTTTCTCAAAGTACTTTAGCGCATCTTGTTCAGGGATTTTAACTGAAGCTCCATTAGCAACAATTTTTTCACCATCAAGTATAAATTTTAATATTTCAGCCCTACAAGCTGGAATTTATCTACGACATATTTAAAAATTTGCTTGCTAATTTATACACCTGCTCTATTTCTCTTGAAGATAATTCCCATGACTTTATTTCCTTTAAAATCAGCTCTGGATATTTTTTACTAATATCCCTCAATGCGTTTCCGATAGATTTGCGTACATACTCACTTTTATCTTCTTTACGAGTAGATAGAAACGCGATAGCTACACTGGGATTATCTTTGAAGTAAGGGCGATTTGTCCATATCCTCAATCCTTCTGAAACAGCTCTGCGTACATTAGCACAGTCACTATATAACCATTCCTTAATTAGTGGTAAAGCAGTTTCATAGCCAATGATGGCACAATGATTATCAAAAGCCATTGCCAATATTTCTTGTACTTTCCAACTTTCATGATTACTGACTGTGTCCTTTAAAAAGACTAAAGCATTTGCATTGTATTGAGCAGAATATCCTAACAAAAAAACACCAACTTCTTGTATTTGGAAATTTTTTGAACAATATAATTCCATTCCCATGAAAAAACATTCTTCAAGTGAATGAGTTTTATAATACTTTTCTGCTTCATTTCTTACAATTTTTAATGAGTCCTTTTCAGGCAATACTTCTTGTAAATAATTCTCGAATTTATCCAATATACTCACCTCTGCAAATTCTAATTTATCTATCTACATATTCATTATAACATATTTGTTTATTACTCAAAGTGCTTTTTCATTATATCAATGACCATAGTACTTCATTCTATCTAATCTGTTACCTATTATTGATCAACCGTCTGAACACCTACACCAACGCACGCTCACGCAAACACAAAAAAACCCCATAAAATGGGGCTTTCGTGTTTGTACATAAGTGTACGTAAGTATAGAAAACAAGTGCTTTCTATCTTTTTGAGAATTGTGGGGCACGTCTTGCTCCCTTAAGACCGTATTTTTTACGTTCTTTAACACGAGCATCACGAGTCAAGAATCCTGCAGCTTTTAATGCTGGTCTATAATCAGAACCAGCTTCTAATAAAGCTCTAGAAATTCCGTGACGGATTGCACCAGCTTGTCCAGTGTATCCTCCACCGTAAACGTTCACAGACACGTCAAACTTACCAATTGTTCCAGTTAATTCAAGTGGTTGGTTGACGATCATTAATAACACTTCTGATGGTAAATAATCTTTTGCTTCTTTACCATTAATGACGATCTTACCAGCACCTGGTGTTAAGATAACACGAGCTACTGAAGATTTTCTACGTCCTGTTCCTCTGTATTGTACATTAGCATTAGCCATTATTTCTCGTCCTCCTATCCCTTAATTTTTAACTCTACTGGTTTTTGTGCTGCGTGTGGATGTTCACTACCAGTATAAACAAATAATTTCATCCCTTGTTTTCTTCCAAGTGTGTTGTGAGGTAACATACCTTTCACAGCTGCTTCAACAAATCCTGTTGGATCAGTTTCTTGGAATTGGCGAGCAGTTTTTGTTTTTAAACCACCTAGCCATCCTGTATGATGATAGTATTTCACTGTATCTAGTTTCTTACCTGTCATCACTACTTTTTCTGCATTAAGGATAATAACGAAATCACCTGTATCCACGTGTGGAGTAAAAGTTGGTTTGTTTTTACCTCTTAATACTGTGGCAACTTGTGATGCTAAACGACCTAAAGTCATTCCTGTAGCATCAACTACGTACCATTTACGTTCAATTGTAGCTTCTTTAGCCATAGTTGTTTGTCTCATTTTATTCTCTCCTTTATCCTTACCGGGGACTTTAGAGTTCATAAGAACATTCTAATTATAGCAACATTGCTCATTTTGTCAACCATAATTTCATTGATAGAACCAATATTTATAAAGAAAAAGAAATAAATTTATATTTCTTTATTTCCTTTTAAAAATTCAAAACGATCGATTAAATTTAATTTATTTTCTTTACCAAATGTTTGTAATTGTTTGTACATTGCCTCATTAAAATCTGAAGGATCATGAGCATCAAATCCAATAATAACATCATTACCAATTTCAGCAGCAATTTTCCAAAAATAAATATTTGGATATAAATAAAGTACTTCACCATTAATATCTTGAAGTCCTCTTCTCATTCCACCAGCATTTAGTTCTAAAGGAATATTGAGTTCCTTTGCCTTTTGACAAATTCTTCTTGAGACAGTTTTCATATCAATATCATATTGACGATATCCAATTAAAAACAAATCAGGATGAGCAAGATAGCTAAATAAATTTGTTTCTAATGCTTTTTCTACATCATTACAATATTGATAAATATCTTTTTTTGTCATTTTATCTTTTCCAAAATAATCATTGTGAATACAATGTTTATGGAAATGATGACCTAGTATTAAATAATCTGCTTTTCCTTCATCTAATATTTTTTGATAGTAAGGGAAAAATTCAGATATTCCTTCAGCTTCAAATCCTTGATAGATTGTTATGTCTTTTTTATACTTATCTTTCGCTTCACTAACAATCTTTAAGTGTTCATCTAGTTGCTTATAAGGCATACGCATATTTGGACCATTGCGGACAAATGCCATAATAAGTGAAACAAAACTTCTAATGCTTCTTACAGCGAATAAAGAGCGTATAAGGTGCATTCTATAATGTGGTATTGGAATATGTTCAGATATCCCAAAATCCTTTATATTCATGTTTATAGCTGCCTGGATCATATCTTCTTCAGTCCCATTTGCATGACCACAGCGATATGTATGTGTATGATAATTAACTTTCTTCATAATATACCTCTTGTAAATATAAACCTTGTGGTTTGGCTTTAAACAAGCATTTCTTTTCTCCACAACTGTCTAACATTTCTAATAACCTATCTTTCGTGATACGTTTAGCTCCCACTTGTATTAATCCCCCTACAATATGTCTAACCATATATCTTCTAAACCCATTTCCAATCAATTGAAATGATACTATACCATTTTCTTTAGTAATTGTTAATTGATACAAGGTTCTTATTGTATTACCATATTGATCATAACTACAAAAAGAAGCAAAATTATGTTCTCCAATAAAAATACGAGCTGCATCATTCATTAATTCAATATCTAAATCTCTACCATATTGATAGATATAATTCGTTTCAAAAGGATTATATTCATTAGTACTCAATAAATAGCGATATTCTTTCTTAAGGGCACTATAACGTGAATGAAATTCTTCATTCACATAACAGACATCTAATATATAAATATCATTAGGCATAAAATGATTAATAGCTTGTTTCCATTGTTTGATAGGTAATTCTTTTTTTGTATCAAAATGAAATACTTGATGCACTGCATGCACTTTTGCATCAGTTCTTCCTGATGCGTGAATAATAACTTCTTCTTCATTAATTTTCTTTAATGCTTTTTGAATTTCACCTTGAATTGTTCTTTGATCATCTTGAACTTGAAATCCATGGAATTTACTTCCATCATAACTAACTATACATTTTACTCTCATAAAACAAAACTCATTATAACCATCGCACTACATATTCCAATAACAATTACTAAAGTAATTGTATCAGCTAATTGCCAGTGTAATTGTTTATAACGTGTACGTTTGGCTTCTGGATTATAATTTCGACTTTCCATCGCATTTGCTAAATCTTCTGCTCTTTGGAAAGCAGATATAAATAAAGGAATAATTAAGGAAACAATAGATAAAATCTTTTCCTTTAAACTTCCCTCAGAAAACTCTACACCACGACTTGCTTGAGCTTTCATAATTCTTTGTGTTTCTTCTAATAAAGTAGGAATAAAACGTAAGGCAATAGAAATCATCATCGCAACTTCATGAGTTGGAAACCCAATCTTTTTAAATGGAGACAATAAATGTTCAATTCCTAATGTTAAATCCAACGGCTTAGTAGAAGCAGTTAGTATTGTAGTCATAATAATAATTAAGACTAAACGAATAAAAATATAAGCAGTTTGTACTAATGCTTCATCATATATCTTAATAAATCCAAAAGAGACTAATAAATTTCCTCTTTGTATAAATAATAAATTGAATATCATTAAAAATGCCATCATAAAAAGCATTGGCTTAATAGCTTTAAGAATTTGTGATATCTTAATTTTAGAAAGGAGTGCTAAGATAATCACAAATAAACCCATTAGTCCATATCCTACAAAACCAGAATCAAAGAAAACAGCAATTAATAAGAGTAATAATGATCCGATTTTTAAACGAGGATCTAAACGATGGATAATACTGTCTAAAGGTAAGTATCTACCAAACATCATATTATTCATGGAGTTGACCTCCAATCTCTTGAATGAGGATATTGATATCTTTAATCGCTGGATCAAGAGAATATCCGCCTTTATTTAAATCAAGAATAAATGATGTAATAATCGGTAAATCAATACTTAAAGAAGTTAAATATTCAGTTTCTTTAAATAATTCATTAACAGTCACATGTTTTTCTACTTTCCCTTGATTCATAACAACGACATCATCACAATACTCTAAAACTTGATTCATATCATGAGATACCAAAATAATTGTTTTTCCTTGTTCATTAATTCTTTTAAACAAGTTTAACATTTCTTTAGCTCCTTGAGGATCTAATCCAGCAGTAGGTTCATCTAATATAAGAATATCTGGGTTCATTGCTAAAATACCAGCAATCGCTACTCTTCTTTTTTGTCCTCCTGATAAATCAAAAGGAGACTTTTCTAAATAACTTTCATCAAGTCCAACAAGCTCTAATACTTCTTTTGCGATTTGTATAGAGTCTTCTTCACTAATTCCAAAATTCTTTGGTCCAAAGATAATATCTTTTAAGATAGTTTCTTCAAATAACTGATATTCTGGGAACTGAAAAACTAATCCTGCTTTCTTTCTTAAAGGCTTTAATGTTTCAGGTTTATCAGTTGCAGTAATTAACATATCATCAATTTGAACTGTTCCTCCTGTTGGCAGCAACAAAGCATTAATATGTTGAATTAATGTAGACTTCCCACTTCCTGTATGTCCGATTAGTGCCGTCATGCTGCCTTGTTTTATATCTAAATCTACACCTTTTAAAGCATGATAAGAAAAAGGTGTGTTTTCACTATAAATATGTTCTACTTCTTTGAATGTAATTGACATAATTCTTTCACCAACTTCTCTCTATCAATATAATCAGGAGTTTTAATACCTAATTGTTTTAATCCTTTTGTTATCTTATAAGCAAAAGGAATATCTAATGCTAATGATTCAATTTCTGTTTGATTCATCAATACACTTTCTGGTAGTCCTGCATCAATAACATGACCATCACTTAATAAAATGACATAGTCAGATAATGCTGCTTCCTCGATATCATGAGTAATTGATAGAATCGTAATATCTTTATTCTTATTAAGTTCATGCACCAAAGCATTAATTTCTTTTTTTCCTTTTGGATCAAGCATACTTGTTGCCTCATCTAAAATAATAATAGAAGGACTCATAGCCAAAATACCCGCTATTGCTACTCTTTGTTTTTGTCCTCCAGATAATTTAGTTGGTTCATGATCTAGAAATTCAATCATATTCACTTTTGATGCATATTCATTAATAATATCATCCATAATTGCTGGATCAACACAAGTATTCTCTAACCCAAAAGCAATATCATCTTTAACCGTTGCCCCAATAAATTGATTATCTGGGTTTTGAAAAACAATTCCAATTTGACTTCTCACTTGATTTAGACTTTCTTCAGTCAATGAAATTCCACCAACAACAATATCCCCACTCTTTTTTTCTAACAATCCCATTAAAAGCTTCGCAATTGTGCTTTTACCGCTACCGTTATGTCCGAGAATCGTTGTATATGAACCTTTTTTTATTTTAAATGATATATGATCAATTGTCTTTGAATTTTCTTCATATTCAAAACTAAGATCATTAATTTCAATAATATTTTCCATGGTCTTTCCTCCAAGTATTACAATTTTATTATGATTACTCATCATTGTCAACATTATCCATAAGAAAAGGCCTTTTTTTCAAAAGGTCCTTTCTTATGGATAAAAAGTGATGAAAGTTATTCATCACTTTTATTATTAGAATAAACCAATTACAGCCATTGGTGCATTATCACCTTTACGGTTATATGTTTTTAACATACGAGTATAACCACCATTTTTATCTGCAAATTTTGGTGCAACATCGTCAAATAAAACTTGAACAGCTGTTTTACCAGTTGCAGGATCTACAACATCATGTAAGATAGCAGCAGCTTGTCTTCTTGCATGTAAATCTCCACGTTTACCTAAAGTAATTAAATCATCAACAATTTTACGAACTTCCTTTGCTCTTGTAGCAGTTGTTTCAATAGTACCATGCATAATTACATTAGTAGCTAAGTTATGCAACATAGAAAGTCTATGAGATGTTTCACGTCCTAATTTTCTATTTCGTGCCATAGATATGTGCTCCTTCCAATATTCTATTTGAATTAGTCAATAGGTTTAAAACCTAATCCTAATTCAACTAATTTTTCTTTAACTTCTTTTAAAGATTTCTTCCCTAAGTTTCTCACTTTAATCATGTCGTCTTCACTCTTAGCAGCAAGTTCTTGAACAGTTTGGATACCAGCTCTCTTCAAGCAATTATAAGAACGTACAGATAAGTCTAATTCTTCAATTGTCATATCTAATACCTTATTACTTGTATCTTCTTCTGTTTCACTCATAACTTCCATGTTCATTGCCATATCAGTTAATTCTACAAACATATTTAAATGTTCTACAAGAATTTTTGCAGCTAATGCTAAAGCTTCATGTGGTTGAATAGATCCATCAGTTGTAATTTCTAATGCTAATTGATCATATTTCGCACTTTGTCCAACACGAGTTGGTTCAGTTGAATATGAAACATTAACAACTGGTGAATAAATTGAATCAGTTGCAATAACACCAATAGTATTAATCAACTTTTTGTTTTGGTCTGCACTTGAATATCCTCTATCTCTGTGAGCATACATCTCCATATAAAGATGTCCACCCTCAGCAACATGAGCGATTTCAAGATCATCAGAAATCATTTTAACTTCTGATGGACATTGAATGTCAGCACCTGTTACAATAGCAGGTCCTTTAACATCAATAACCATTGTAGTATCTTCGTCACCATCAATTGAGAATATTAATTTTTTAATATTCAAGATCATTGAAGTCACATCTTCTACTATTCCTTCAACAGCTGAAAACTCATGGATAGCTCCTTGAACTTTGACAGCGTGAACTGCACATCCAGGAATTGAAGATAGTAAAACTCTACGAAGAGAGTTTCCTAAAGTTGTACCAAATCCTCTTTCTAAAGGTTCAATAATAAACTTTCCATAATTATCAGTTTCATCATATTCAGCAACATTAAAATTCGCTTTTTCAAATTTTTGCATTATTTCCCTCCTCAATTTAGAAATAAGTACTACCCTTTACTTCATTATCCACGAGGACGCTTTGGTGGACGACACCCGTTATGTGGGATTGGTGTTACATCATTAATAGCTGTAACTTCAAGTCCAGCAGCTTGTAAAGCTCTAACAGCAGCTTCACGTCCTGGACCAGGACCTTTAACACATACTTCTACAGATTTCATACCATGATCCATTGATGCTTTTGCACAAGCTTCTGCAGCCATTTGCGCAGCATATGGAGTTGATTTTCTTGATCCCTTGAATCCAAGTGCTCCAGCACTTGACCAAGTTAAAACGTTACCATGTTCATCAGTTACAGTAACAATAGTGTTATTGAAAGTTGAATGTACATGTGCCATACCTTTTGCTATATTCTTTTTAACACGTTTTTTACCACGAGTATTTGTTTTTGCCATTTTTGTTCAACCTCCTATTTCTTCTTACCAGCTATTGGACGTGCTTTACCCTTACGAGTACGTGCATTTGTTTTTGTTTTTTGTCCACGAACTGGAAGTCCTTTACGATGACGGATACCTCTATAGCTTCCGATTTCCATTAAACGTTTAATGTTTAATGCAACTTCTCTACGAAGATCACCTTCAACTTTAAATTTTTCTACTTCTTTTCTAATCTTTGTTTCTTCTTCTTCAGTTAAATCTTTAACTCTTGTATCTTCACTGACACCAGTTGCTGCTAAAATTTTTCTAGCACTTGTACTTCCAATACCATAGATATAAGTTAAAGAAACAACTACACGTTTGTCACGTGGAATGTCTATACCTGCAATACGAGCCATTACTCTTCCTCCTATTAACCTTGTCTTTGTTTATGTTTAGGGTTTTCACAGATTACCATAACTCTACCCTTACGTTTAATTACCCTGCATTTATCACATATTGGTTTTACAGATGGTCTTACTTTCATCTTAATCTTACCTCCTTTTGGAAGATTTTTTATTTATGTCTAAATGTTATACGCCCACGTGTTAAGTCATATGGAGATATTTCTAATGTTACCTTGTCCCCCGGTAAAATGCGAATGTAATTCATACGGATTTTACCAGAAACGTGAGCTAAGATAACTGCTCCATTTTCCAATTGTACTTTAAACATTGCATTAGGCAGTGTTTCTAGTACAACCGCTTCTACTTCTAATACGTCATCTTTTTTTGCCATTGACTATTAACTCCCTTTTTAAAGTTTTGTTAAAATTTCATACCCGTCACTTGTTATAACGATAGTATGTTCGAAATGAGCTGCAAGAGATCTATCTCTTGTTACAACTGTCCAATCATCATCTAAAACTTCTGTTTCACAGTTTCCAAGATGTGCCATTGGTTCAATTGCGAGAGTCATTCCCTCTTTTAATCTAGGACCTCTGCCAGGTGCTCCATAATTAGGAACAGCAGGATCCTCATGAACTTTACTCCCAATCCCGTGACCAGTATAGTCTCTTGGAGTTGAGCATCCATGATCCTCTAGATATGTTTGTACAGCATGAGAAATATCGGATAAACGATTGCCAGGTTTCACCATAGCTAAACCTGCATTTAGTGATTCTTCTGTCACTTTCATTAAGTGAGCAGCTTCTTCACTAATTTGACCAACTGCATATGTCCAGGCACTATCACCATGATAGCCTTTATAACATGCACCTACATCTACTGAAATAATGTCGCCTTCCTGCAATCTTCTATCACTTGGTATTCCATGCACAACAACTTCATTAAGAGAAGTACATACTGCATTAGGAAATCCATATAGGTGTAAGAAAGATGGTGTTGCTCCTTCATCACGAATAATCTTTTCACTGATCTCATCAATTTCCTGAGTAGTAATACCAGGAACAATAAGATCTTTAAGTTTATCATGAACAAGTGCTACAATTCGTCCAGCTTCTTTCATTAACTCAATTTCTCTCTGGTCTTTTGTTACAATCATTATTTATCCTCCAAGCTGTTTTCAATGTCTTTATAGACGTCTTCCATAGGTTGGTCACCATTAATGTTAATGATTGTACCTTTCATTGTATAATAATCAATTAAAGGTTTTGTTTGTTTGTTATAAGTATCAAGTCTAACAGTGACAGCCTCAACGCTTTCATCATCTCTTTGATACAACTCTCCACCACATTTATCGCATACGCCATCAACTTTTGGTGGATTAAATTCAATATGGAATGTTGCTCCACAATTTTTACAAGTTCTTCTTCCTGATAATCTCTTAACCAAACGGTCTTGAGGGATATCAAGATTAACAATTGCATCAATTGTAAATCCAAATTCTTTTTCCATACTTGCAAGCTCTCTAGCTTGAATTATTGTTCTTGGGAAACCATCTAAAATAATTCCTTTTTCAAAGAAATCAAGATTTTCTTTTAAATAATCTCTCACCATAGCGATTGTATAATCGTCTGGTACAAGGTGACCAAATTGAATAAAGTATTTTGCAATAACACCATATTTAGTTTGTTCACTTAATGCTTTTCTGAATAAGTCTCCAGTAGATATTTGTTTCAAACCAAACTTGTTAACAAGTTTATCAGCTTGAGTCCCTTTACCAGCACCAGGAG
>CAZWXH010000028.1:0-3214 GCA_964637725.1 uncultured Coprobacillus sp.
AAATTAAATGATACTCTTTTAATTGTTTTTCTATATCTTGTTCATTTATAGTACAACGACATTCTCCAATTTCAATAGCCGGTTTTGTTTTTCCATGATAATCACTACCACAAGTGATTAATATATTATGTTTCTTACCTGCATTATAGAAATACTCAACAGTTTCTGGTGTATGATAATTACTAAATGCTTCTACACCTCTAACTCCAACAGCAACCATTTCATCAAATATTTCAAATTGTCCTTTAAGATTATTTCCAGGATGAGCCAAAACAGGAACTCCTCCATGTTTTTCTACCAAAGCGATGGCTTCTTCTAAAGTCGGGAAAACAATTTCAGTATAACAAGGTTTCCCTTGTGCATAGAAATCCCAATAGAAATTCACAAATGGGTTATCCGATCTTTCCCCACCTTCTCTGTATGGTTTTAATAATTCATTATCTGTATATCTTGGATCTTCTAATAAAACTTCACCAAACATTTCTCCTGTATAAACACCATTATCAGAAACTCTATCTAAATCTTCTTTTGTTAAGTCAAAACCAAGTTGATTTGTAAGTTTGATTTTTTCTAAAGAACAGTTAAGTTCTTGACTTAAAACATTTTCTTCTACATCTTCAAAATCTTTATGATCATATTTCATTCCATAACCTAATAAATGAAGATTAATTCCTTTGTAAGTACAATCAATTTCAATTGCCGGAATGACTGTTACCCCTAATTCCTTTGCGGCTATGAGTTCTTCATCAATAGCTTTTACACTATTATGATCAGCAATGGCCATAATACTAACACCTGCCTTATGACATTGTTCAACTAATTCCTTTGGTGAAAATTCCCCGTCATCACTGTAAAGAGAATGCATATGCAAATCAATATATTTTTCCATTCTTGTCTCCTTTCACTTATATTAAGTGTTATAAATTCATTGTAATCTATTCTATAGATGAATGCTATTAATTTTCGTACTATGAAATAAAAATGATAAGTTGTTTATACTATATTTATAAAATATATTGACTTTTTTCTCAAGAACACACATACTTTTGTACATAAGAAAGGATGTGAGATTATTATGGATAATAGTGATAAACCTAAACCCAAAAGAATAGATCTCACAATGTTGAGTTCTCTATAAAGAAAAGGAGATTTATACATGAGTAACAAAACACAAATCCTATTAGAAAAATTATTACTGGCTTTAATGAAACATGATACTCAACAAGTTGATAATATTTATGAAAATGTTCAGGCTATTGATTTAGCAAAAGAAATAGAAGAATTAGAAGATAATCAATTAGATTATTTATGTAGTCACATTGATGATCAAAAGTTAGCAGAAATCTTAGAAGAATCAGATGAAGATTTACAAATAGATATTATAGATTGTCTTGATAATAAACGTATTTTAGCTTTATTTAACTATATTCCTAAAGATAATATTGTTGATATTCTTGGTGTGCTCCCCTTAGGAAAAAGGAAACAGCTGCTCAATATAATGAAAGCTGGAGATAAAAAAGTCATCGAGCAATTATTGGGATATGAAGAAGATACTGCTGGTGGTATTATGACAACTGAGTTTATCGCATTAAACTCTCAACTTACAATGATGGAAGCACTTATAAAAATTAAAGAAATTGCTCCTAAGACTGAAGTTATTGATACTATATTTGTCTTAAATCAAAAGAAACAATTAATTGGAACAGCAAGTTTAAGAGATATATTAATTGCTAAAGAATTTGAAGCACTTGAAGAGATAATGGATCCACAAGTTATCTCTGTACTTCCAGAAATAGATCAGGAAGAAGTTTCTTTATTAGTTACAAAATATGATCTCACGACTATTCCTGTTGTTAATAAGAATCAAGGGATGCTTGGAATTATTACTGTTGATGACATCATTGATGTTATCGTTGAAGAACATACTGAAGATATGTTACAAATGCATGGGGTTAATAAAGAAGATTCATTAGAGGTTTCTATCTTTGAATCTATTCGTTTAAGATTACCTTGGCTAGTCGTTAATCTATTAACAGCATTCCTCGCTTCTTTTACTGTTAAAATGTTTGAAGGAACGATTGAACAAATTGTTGCCTTATCTGCAACCATGACTATTGTTTCAGGTATGGGTGGTAATGCAGGAACCCAAACTTTATCAATACTTGTTAGAAGTATCGCACTTGGAGAAATTCGTTTAAAAGATTGTTTTCCCTCTTTAATGAAAGAGATTTCTATTGGTGCAATTAACGGTTTTATAATTGGTGCGATTACTGGGCTTATGGTTTATGCTTTATATGGCAATGTTTATCTAGGTGTTATCATTTGTATTGCCATGGTTGGCAATTTAATTGTTGCTGGATTCTTTGGATTTGTTATTCCAGTTGCTTTAAAAGCCATGCATGCCGATCCTGCTTTAGCTTCTTCTGTATTTTTAACAACAGCTACTGATGTCTTAGGATTCTTTATATTCTTAAGTCTAGCAAATATGTTTTTGCCTTATTTGATTTAGGGATTACAAGTCTCTTTTTCTTTGTTATTTGAAATAAGAAACAATAGTTATGCATATTTTTTAACTAAATAAAATGATTAAATGCATATTTTTTAACTTTTTTTGTTAGATATTGCATTTTTTTCAATAAATTGTATATGGTTAGAAGATAGTAAGATCATTATTAAAATCAATAGACTAAAATGTATTAAGCTTCCCTTAGAGGCATACTCAGAATTACTGATTTTTAAAGTATATATGGGGGATACTGGTTTACTCATATCACAATTTGATGAATCAGTTATAAAAGAACTCTTAATAGAGGAATTAGGTATTTATAAAGGTGCAATATACGAAAATATTGGTGCACAAATCTTAAAATCTTCAAATGAAACTGCTTATTATTTTAACCTCATCATAATTTACAAATTGATTTTATTATTTATTATGAAGGATATATAACCCCTATAGAAGTTAAATCAGGTAAACAGACAAGCTCAGTTAGTTTTAGAAATTTTGTTGAAGAGTATAAGTGCCAAAAATCTTTCCGTTTATCTAAAAAAACTTATCTGAAAATAGTCAAACTATTTATCTTCCATATTATCTATTTCCCTTTCTATTAGAAAAAGAAGACAAGTTTATTTAAAAAGGTTGAATCATTCAACCTTTTTTTATTTATAAAATTGTATTGAGTGACTTGTTTCAATAGATGATGCGCTATCTTCT
>CAZWXH010000028.1:3314-18797 GCA_964637725.1 uncultured Coprobacillus sp.
TTATTTATAAAATTGTATTGAGTGACTTGTTTCAATAGATGATGCGCTATCTTCTCACTTTGAAATATATCCTCTCATTTTTTATTCAGAAATATATTTTACAATATCTAAGATTTCCTCTTTTGAGTCAGCAACATAAATAAAGATATGATCACTCATCGCAGCTGCAAGTGTAGCATCAACATCAGTTTCTAATCTTATATTATCTTTATACTTTTCTCTTATATCATCATAATTATGCAGATAATTTGTTCCTATTCTGCGTCCTGTATAGCCTACCCAATGTTTCCTTTCAATTTCATAATAACACTCATTATACTTAATCATGTCGGCCCATATTGTATAAACATCAATATCATAAGCATAGTTCATCATCTCTGGAATATATGCCCCTGGAGCACGCATATTGACTTCTAATCCTACAATATCCCCTTTTTTTCCTAATCCTTCTTTATCTTCATCCAATCTAAAGAATTCAAAGTGGAAAAAGCGACTTCTTGTATCAAACGCTTCTACAGTCTTTTTACCTATCTCATAGATATCTAAACCTTCTATTGGTTGCGAATAAAAAGCAACCATACCTTTTTCATTAACAGAATCCATAATAGAATTTAACATCACATGACTAGTTGCAACCAAGATATTTTTATCTTTATCCGTGATACCATCAAATGTTTCTACATGACCTGGAACGAGTTCTTCAATTATAAAATTAATATGTTGATCCTTGGTTGAAAAGAAATAATCCAACTCTTCATCACTCTTTAACTTATATGTAGAACTTGCCCCTACACCATTATCAGGTTTAACAACAACAGGATATCCAACTTTATTCGCAAATGATTTTGTTGCTTGATAATCATCAACAAATCTATACCTTGCAGTTGGAATTTCAATACTTTTATAAACATCTTTCATTCTTGATTTATATTTCATAGAAGACAAATCTTGAATCTTTGTTCCTGTAGTAATATTAAAATCATTACGTAAAGTTGCTTCTAACTCTAACCAAAACTCATTTTGCGATTCGATCCAATCAATATGTCCATAATGCCATGTAAAATATGCACAAGCACGATATACAGAATCATAATCATCTAAATGTTCAACAAAATAATACTCAGTTAAAGATGTCTTTGTTGAGATAGATAAACTATCAAAAGGAGCATCACCTATCCCTAATACATGAATCCCTCTTGATTTTAATCTATCACAAAAATTATAGAAATACTCTGGAAAGTGGGGTGAAATGAATATTACATTCATTTATATGACTCTTTCTATAAAATAAGGAAATTGAATTCTCCACCAATCCCAATCATGGTTGACATCTTCACCCCAAAGATCAATCCATGCAGGAATACCTTTATGCTCAAACAATTCTTTCATTCTTAAAGTACTTCTAATCATATCGTCTTCCCAAGCACCTTGACCACAACATAAAACAATGTGGCATTTTCTATACATCTCTACATAAGGATGATCATTGCTCATTCCATGAAGAGAACGTACTGGTGAATTACGATATAAAATATCATCACAATAATCACCAAAGAATAAATCACAATCATAATATCCACTAAGTGCAATTGTTCCTTTAAATATATCTGGTCTTCTTAATAAGAAGTTAAGAGCATGGCTAGCTCCTAATGAACATCCAGTTGTATATATACCATCAGCATACCAACCATTATTACCAGCTGAATTAATTTCAAATATTCTTGGAACCAATTCATTAATAATATAATAAAACCATTGTTCATGCATATATGTACGATGTCTATTGTCTTGATCTTTAGCAGACCATGATTCATTATCTATGCTGTCGCAACAAAACAACTGAATTCTCCCATCATTTATAAGATGTTCAACAGTATCTATCATTTTAAAATTTTCAAAGTCATAATAATGACCATCTTGAGCAGGAAACACTAAAATAGGTTGACCTGCATGACCATATACCTTAAATTCCATATCTCTACTTAAACATTGACTATACTCTTTAAACCATTCAGTTTTCATACTATTCCTCCTATTCTAATGTGTATTTCACAAATTCATTTAATTGATCCATTGTTTCAAATCTTGCTGTGTATGTAAAATTACCCATGGCATCACTTAATATATCTGGCATTCTTTCACAAGTCACCAAATCAAACTGATACTTATGAATAACATCTTCATGACTATGCGTATATTCAAGTTCATCTCTTCTTCCACAATATACACAATAATATGGTCTCTCTCTATTATAATCACTATAGCTATTTACAACCATATCCGCATAGATTTGATAAACATTAATTTCATTTGCATAATTCATCATATCAGGAGTATATCCTCCTGGTGTTCTAAGATTAACTTCTAAACCAATTAAATCTCCTTTTTTACCAAGTCCTTCTTTATCGTTTAATAATCTAAAGAACTCCATATGGAAGCATCTTCCAGCAGTATGAAACGCTTTTACACAAGCGATACCTGCTTGTTGTAAATCATAAGGAATATCTCTTAATGAATAATAATAGATACTACTTTGATCATTCACAACATCCATTATAGGATTAGGAAAAACATGAGATGTCTCAAAAAGGATATCCTTATTAGGATTAGCAATTCCATCATAAGAAATAATTAAACCATCTACAAACTCTTCCATAATATATTGAGTCTCTAACTCCTCTTTGTAAAACGCTTTTAACTCTTTATCTGAGGAAATTTTATAAGTCTTAGATGCCCCAACTCCATTATCAGGTTTGACAACAACTGGATATCCTACCTCTTTAATAAACTCCAAACCTTTTTTTAAGGTTGAAACCAAATGATACCTTGCCGTCTTAACTCCTGCCTCTTGATAAAATCTCTTCATCTTTGACTTACACTTAATATCTGCAATATGATCATTGTGAATTCCTGTCATAATATTAAAATCTGTACGAAGTCTTGCATCTTGTTCAAGCCAATATTCATTATTTGATTCTAACCAATCAATACGGCCATAATGAAAAATAAAATATCCCATCGCCTTAACCATGGCATCATAATCTTCCATTGAATGAACTTGATAATAATCATGAATCGAATTCTTTAATTCATCACTGAGTTGTTCATAGGGAGTATCGCCAATTGCCAAAACTGTGACTCCTTTATCTTTTAAACATTCACAAAATTGATAAAAGTTTTTTGGAAATGTTGGTGAAACATAAACAAAATTCATAGATAAATCACCTTCCTTTGTTATTATTATATCACATAAATAGAGTATACAAGGATAAAAAAAGGCATTTTATTTTCAAAATATAAAAGAAAAAAGCCCTAAGGCTTCTCTTTTTAATACTTGAGTGCTCCTCCAATATGGAAAGTCATGCTGACTACATAAAATAAAACGCAAATGAAATGATTAATCATATGTCTTTCAGATAATAGAAAGGTAATGCCATATATTAAAAAACCTAAAACAATATAATAATGATAAATATATTTTTCTAATTTTGAAATTACTATATCTTTTTTTGTAAGACAAGTATAATGTAGTTTGTGGAGGATTTTATATGAAGGATAAAAATATAATAAAGTTTCAATCTTTTTATTTTGTATTAATTGGTGCAGTTGGTTGTTTTACACCTTATATCAATGTTTATTTAGAAAAAAGTATTGGATTATCTGGATCTCAAATTGGGTTAATCACTGCTATTTCATTAATAATTGGTGTTTGTGTAATTCCTTTATGGGGAATTATTGGTGATAAAACTAGAAAATATAATTTATTATTGATGTTGTCATTAGCTTCATCAATTGTTGTCTTGTATTTTTACTCTAAACAAACAGTTTATATTGCTTGTATTGTATTTGCATTATTATTAGAGGTTGTGAGGCTAGGTTCTACGCCTATGGCTGATACTATTTCTATGAACTATACTGCTAAGACAAATGGGAACTATGGTTCTATTAGAGGAATGGGTTCTCTTGGTTATATGTTAGGAAGTATGGCAGTTGGCTTTTTAGCTGATATTTATGGATTAGATGGTCCTCTATTTACGAGTTATATGTTATTACTAGGCATTGCTTTATTAATCTGTTTTACTTTTCCTAAGACAGATCCTAGCGAAGATGAAAAAGAAAAACCTAAAAAAGGCGCTTTTAAAGAATTAATTACAAATAAGAATTTTATTTTTATTCTTGTATTACTTATCTTAACTCAAATTGTTATTGACAGTTCAGGGGCATATGCTGGAAACCATTTAATTACAACACTAAATGGAGATAACTCTCTTATCAGTTGGTTAACATTTATTCAAGTTTTACCAGAATTTATATTCTTAATGTTTGCTTCTCAAGTTATTAAGAGAGTGGGATATAAGAAGTACTTCTTATTTGCAACAGTATTAATGGCTATTCGTATGTATACATACGCATTTGTTCCTAACTCAACTGTCTTTCTCATCATTAGTTTAGTTCATTGTTTTGGAGTTGCTTGTTCAACAGTTGCCGGTCTTTCATACATCCATGAAACAGTTAATCCTGCTGTTTTTGGAACTGCAATTACATTATTAAATGCAGCATTTAGTGTTGGAAAAGCGATTCTTGGTTATACCTTTGGTGCTATTTATGAATATATGGGTTCTTATCAAATATTCCTCATTGGTGCTATTGTCGTAACAATTGGTGTTATTTTGGTCTTTACAACAAAACGATTTGATGAAGTTGATGCTCATCTCAAAGTCAAAAACTAAACAAAAAGCTTATTCGTCATGAATAAGCTTTTTTAATATATAATCAATAATTAATATCATTATAACTAACCATAATGTCCACGCAAATATTGTGACTATATCAAAATTCCCTTTTGCAAAATTAATTTCACGTCCAACTCCATACGGAAGTCCTGCGAGTATCTCTGCCATAACAACAACCTTTACACCTAGATTTAGAGATGTTTTCATTCCTGAAAGAAAACTTGGTTTTATTAATGGCAAATATACACGGATAAATTTATCAAAATATGAGGGATGATACAGGGCAATAACATCTCTTAAATCATGATCAATGCTCTTAAATCCTTGGATAAAATTATGATAGAGCAATGGAAATATGACAAGAAACAAAACAACATATACTGCTTGTAAGGAAGATGTCCAAATAAGAAGTAACATTATATATGCAATATTAGGGACTGCTTGAATCATTGATAATAAAGGAGATATATATTCATCAAAAACTCTTTTTTTATATGCGAGATAAGATAAACCAAACGCAAGTAATGCACTTATAATAACGACAATAATCACATGTGATAAAGTCACTAATAATGTTTGATAAAAGCCTACTTCCAAAATCATCGATAACATCTTTTTAAATACATCTATTGGTAGTGGAAGAACAACTGTTTTATTAACCCATACCGCTACCAATTGCCAAATGAGAACAATATAAATTCCTAATTGTATTTTATGTTTCATTACAATAATAGACTATCATCATATTCAATCTTAAACTCTTTTAATAAAGATTGAATATCTTCCTTTACTAAAGAAGCATCTTGATAATGAATATTTTGATTTTTCCAAGTTTTTGCAGCAATCTTTCCATTAGGAACTCCTAGTACTTGGGGACCAATATCTTCAACTAACTTCTCAATATTATCAGTTTGAATTGGTGAAGATATTTTTGTTAGAAAGTCTTTTGTATCCTCTTTATTCTTTACAAAGACAGCAGCTTGTGGGTAACCACTTTGAGCACTGTTCATCTTTTCTTGATATAGTTCTTGTAAAGATGCTATTATCTTTAAATTTACATTATTCTCTTTTCCTTTAGCAATAGTTGCCGTTGCTGCCGGTTCTGCCATTAAAGCATATTGACACTTACCAGCAAGAAGTTGGGCTTGTACATCACTTATCGCATTATAATATGTGACTTTTGAGTCCTTAATTGCACTATATGTATCCTTTATAAGATTAAAGATTTTACCTGGAACTGCTTGTTCTCCAAAGGCTGATAATTGATTATCTTTGATCTTTTCATTTTCAACGATATATAAATTTCCCCATGTGATAACACCGGCAAGCTTATAATCAGTTTGTTTCTTTGATATCAACTGACATCCAAGATTAATCGGAGCTATGATAACATCATATTGAGAATCCTTCTTAATTAACTCACTACTTAATAAGTCGCTCCCCTCAACAATCTTTACTTCTCCCTCTTTATTTATATCTTGATATAATTCGATTAATGACAAAGCCGGTGCCCCACTAGGTGCTATTATTTTAAGTTCATCGACCTTCTTTGAAGAAGAACAACCTGTTAAAACCAAACCAACAACTATTAATAAAAACACTATTTTCTTCATATGACACATCCTCCTACTTATTTCCATTATAATACTTTTATTAATATAACGCTATGAATTTAAGTGGAGTCAAAGCAAAAACAACACCTTCATGTGTTAAAGATGTTGTTCTTTTAAGAAATCATAATTTATATTATTCTGTATACCTTATTATATAAAGTTACAATTCACATTTGTATGATCATTCCTATATATCTGATAAGCTATCCGTTATTTGAATGAAAAAATCTTTACTCCATAAATTAAGTTTGTTAATATCTTTAATAAACGGTTCAACATCTTTTCTAGCTTCGAAAAAATCAATTTTGTTAAACTTATCAATTAACATTTTTTTTATATCTTCAAGTTCACACGAAGAGTCAGCAGAAATGAAATGAGTTTGTATCAAACGCTCCCTTAAATGTGGTAAATTAAAAGAAATGTTTCTAGATAAATAAAACATATAATCATATAAATCTCTTCCTTTTACCCTGCTTTTCCATGATCTACATAAAATTGCATGTAGCTTTCCAGCGAATAATGATTTTTCATCATATAACCTAATTTCATATGGTGAAGGGAGCAGTCTATATTTAGTTTCAAAAGAAGCATAATTCGGTGGATTAACATCAATTTCAAATTTTATCTTAATTCTTTCATCTCTATTAATTCCTTCAATTTTATCATCAGGATAAAACAATAAAAAGCATTCAACCGTATCACCTTTTAGAAATGCAGATTTAATGTTTGACTCTGTATTCTTTTCTTTTTTATCTATGCTTACTTTTAACCCAAATGATTCTACTATAGATTGTACTTTTGGTAAAAACAGTGATAAATCAAACTCTCTGTTTATCACTAGTAGCGAGAAATCCAAGTCTTCCGAGAATCTATCTAATCCATAAAAAATTCTTAATGCTGTTCCTCCATAAAAAGCAGCAACCTTAAAAAAACCAGATTGACTTAAGCCATATAAAATAATTTCTTGCATTACTTCTTTCATAGCATTCTTTTGTTCATATATATTTTTTGGGTGATATGACTCAACCATTTCTTGTATTACTGTTTTCATACATTTCCCCATTTCCCCACACCTATCGTCGCGTGGACACAATTATTTCATGAAAATCATATTTTATTTTAACAAATAACAATTTAAAATATTTATTTCCTTTGTGTTTGTTTTATAGCTAAGTGTTCTGACAAATAATATTAGAATTTGTTTTTATTAGAAACATTTTCTTTCACTCTTCTACCTTACAATTTTCTTTAAAATTTTTAAATTTGTTGAGGGATATAAATCACATAATTCTAATATTATATGTTTGTTCAACTCACTAAACCTCTTTTTATCAATTCGTAACTCATCAAATAATATATAATTCATTTCTTTTTTATTTTTAAGTGGCTTTATTATATATAGTTTATCACACAATGCTTTTTCAGGTGAAGCAATTTGATACTTATACTCGTTTTCTTTAATAATAAGTACTTCATATGGGAAAGCATTTGCAGGAATATCTCTATAAGTAAAAGTACCAAAATAGTTTGTATACTTTTTTTCTTTTTTCTTTTTAAAAGTCGCAGATGTATAAGTATACACAGTTTCTGGAATCAAACCATGATATGAAAGAGCAAAATCAAAAGATAAATATGAAGGCCCATAAATTGCATTCGCTAATAAATAACCAGATGCATTTTGATTTGTTTCATATAATCCCTTAGTTAATTTAATATATTTGTTTTGCTTTATCATCCTTAAAAGTTTTCCATCCGGAAATTTATAAGATTGATATTCATCTAATAACATGTTATAAGTTTTTATCATATTTTCACCTCATACTTGTATTATATGCAAGTATGAGGTGAAAATCAATCATTATTATTAAATATTTAACTATTGTATTTATTCTTTAAAGACTTCAAGCTTGGTCCTTCTATCAAGTTCCCATAAGCATCATAGACAGACTGATGACAAGGACAACTCCATGTTTGATCTTTTTTACAAAAATCTACAACACATTTGACATGAGGACAATACGGAGATAGGTAGTGAAGCTCTCCTTTTTTATCTCTATAAACAGCGGTCAGCTTTCCATCAACTTTTGTGATAATTCCATCTTCTTTATTAAGTTTCGAGATGGGTTCGTTTAAAAAACGATTAGAAATCATACCTTTTTTCGTATTTTTAAATACTACACCATCATATTCTTTCATAAATGACATTGAAAAATAATGACAAGTATATAGTTCCTCATAAGGATTATCTTTTTCTAAAATCAAGTCCGATATTAACTTTGCGGCAACTTGAGAAAGTGTCATTCCCCACTTTTGAAACCCATATATTATATATTCATTTCTATACTTATCTAGTCTTCCAATATAAGGAATACCTCTTAATGGTATACTGTCCTGCGCAAACCAATCTTTTGCCTCTTGATTAATAACAAGACTTTCATTTTCTTTTATTGGTCGATAGCTTTTACTTTGATCTATACACAAGTAACTATCCTTACCTTTTTGATGATTTATATGATTAATATATTCCTTTTGTTGAAATATTTTAAAGAAATATAAACCTTTCTTTATAAAAGGATAACGTGTTGCATGAACTAAATGATGGCATTGGATATGATAATTATTGACATCAATAATAAAAGAATCATCTTTTCTTTCAATATGGGTTACTTGACTATGTTCATAAAAAGAAATATCTTTTTTTGAACATATGTCTATTAACGCATATAAGTATTTTAAAGGATGAAATATGGCTTGATGTTCTAATCCTAAAGAAGCTAGATGTTCATTATCTTTTTGAGTTTTAACTTTAATAGATTCAAAGAACTCTTTTTCTTTTTGTATTATCTTTACATACTCAGGATCATCTGTATATATATAAGAGTTATTATCCATAAAGTCACATTCAATATTCTCTTTATCTATAATTTGTTTTATATCCTCTAAAGCTTGATTATTAGATTTGAAATAAAGATAGGCCTGATGAATATCATAATGTTTTATAATTTTTTGATACAAAGTAGAATGTAGAGTTGTTATCTTTGCGGTAGTATGCCCACTTGTTTTACTCCCTAATTCATCTTTTTCTATAACTATAACCTTATATGGACTATCTTTTAAATGATAGGCTAAAGCTATTCCTGATAGCCCTCCTCCTATAATAACAATATCTACTTTCATATCTTGAGCTATAGAAGGATAATGCTTTTTTTCTGTTGTTTTTTGCCAATAGGACTTATTCATGTTTATCACCACATACAGTATAGACAAAAAAAGGAAGTTTTAAACTTCCTCTTGATTTGGTAGAATAATTTCAATTGTTGTTCCAACATTAAGTTCACTGGTTAATTGAATTGTTCCATTATAATTAGACACAATATGTTTTACAATTGCTAAGCCTAAACCAGTTCCTCCTCTTTGTTTACTTCTCCCTTTATCTACTCGATAAAAACGTTCAAAGACTCTTGCTTGATCTGATAAAGGAATTCCAATCCCCTCATCTTTGACAGTTATCTTAATAGCTTCACCAATCACCTTAGCATCTATAAATATCTTTCCACCTTCTTTATTATACTTAACAGCATTTCCAATTAAGTTATTCATTAAGGTGAAAATTTGTTGATGATTACCAATATAGCTTACATCATTAAAGTCTTTAATAACTTGAATTTGATGCTTTTGAATTTCTACTTCATAACTCTCTAAAACTTCATCAACAAGATGATTGATTTTCATTGGTAAAAGTTCAACCTCTAAATCCATGTTTTCTAATCTTGATAACATTAAAATATCATTAATTAAAGTTGACATACTTGTCACTTCTTCTTGAATCTTTTCTAACATTCCTTGTTTTCTATCTTCATCTTGAACTAAACCTTGTGCTAACAAATCACTATATCCTCTAATTGATGTCATAGGTGTCTTTAATTCATGAGAGACATTTGAAAAGAATTCACTTCTCATTTTCTCTGCTTTTTTCATTGCTGTGATATCAACAAATAGTAAAGTTGTCCCTAATGCAATTTGTGAAATATAACACGCATAAATATTATGATCAATTTTAACTTCTACTTCTTGTCTAGGAATATCATTTTCTAAAGCATTAATAATTTCTGGATAATAAAGATGATCTATTAAGACATCATGTACCTTTAACTCTCCAAGTATTGAAATAGCTTTAGCATTAATACTTAAGATCTTAAAATCTTCATCTAATAAAACAAATCCTTCATTCATTTGTTTTAATATTTCATCTATCTTTGTACGTTCTAATTTAACTTCTCGCATAGATTTTCTTAAACGATGAGATAAGTTATGAATAGTATCAACAATAATATTAAATTCTTCATAATCATAATCCTTTAAATCAAAACGAAAATCTTTACTCATATGATCTAAACTATCACTTATTTCTATTATAGGTTTTGAAACTGTTTTAGCAAGTTTTCTAGATAATATATAAGCAATCACAAAAGAAATAAAAGCACTCATAGAAAAAGCTGGAATTAATGTTGGTAAGTAGTCAATAAGACCATTGTAAGGGACTGCTAATCTAACAATATATCCATTATTAAAATAGGCTGCATATAAGAGATTCTTTTTTGTTGTTTCAGAATGTCTTTGTCCATAACCTTCTTTATTCTTTATAGCTTCTTGTACTTCTTCTCTATCTAAATGATTTTCTGATATCTTATCAGTTTCAGTGTCAGCAATAACATTTCCTTTTGTATCAATAATACTAATACGTGTATCATCTGAAAATGCTAGAGGGTTCATTTTATCAATTTGTTCTTCTAAAGGTTTAGAATAATCCATTGCATAATCAATTAACTTCAATGAATAAAACATTTCTTGTTTAGCCGTTGTAAGAAAGTTATTTGATATCAAGGCTGCAGAAATAAAGCCACTACTTATTAAAGCAACAATTAAGATAATGATAAAATAACGGAGGATTGACTTAGTCATAAGTATCCTCCGTTTCAACAAAGCGATAACCTACTGAACGCACTGTTTTTATATATCTTTCTCCATCATCATCAAGTTTCTTTCTTAGTGAACGAATGTGAACATCTAAAGCTCTTGATTCGCCAATAAAGTCATAACCCCAAATTGTATTTAACAATTCATCTCTTTCAATAACTCTTTCTTTATTCTCGATTAAATATAATAACAATTGATATTCTTTATGTGTTAATTCAAGTGGTTCACCATGGTGTTTAACACTATGAATAGATTTATCAACAACTAAAGAATGGGTTTTCAGTATTTTGGCTTTAGGTTGAACTCTACGAAGAAGGCTACGAACACGCGCACATAATTCAAGTACCCCAAATGGTTTTGTCATATAATCATCACTACCACTATCTAAACCTCTAATTTTATCAAGTTCGCTATCTTTAGCACTTAATACAAGAATTGGCATATGAGTATTTGTCTCTCTAATCTTTTTGACAGCCGTAATACCATCCATTTGCGGTAACATGATATCAAAAATTGCAAGATCTGGTGTTTCTTCCTTAATCGCAATTATTGCATCAATTGCATTATCAAAGACTTTGACTTTGTATCCATTTGATTCCAATGATAATTTTAAAATTTCTTGAATATTTTCATCATCTTCAATTACAAATATACGTTCATTCATAGGCTTCCCCCTTTTTAGATCAATCTATGATCATTCATTTTTCCAGTTTGATTAAATTCTAACCATTCACAAATATTAACTGCATGGTCTCCTACTCTTTCTAAGTACTTAGCAACCATAAGAAAATCTATGCAATAGTCAATCTTTTCACTGTTTTCTTTTAATATATCAATAACTTCTTGTTTTACTTCTTGAAATAATAAATCAATTTCATCATCCATCTTGATAACCATTTGAGCAGTTGATAAATCCTTTTTAATAAATGCATCAATTGCTTCATGAACCATCATTTTCGCTTTTTTAGCCATTGTTGGGATATGCTCAACCGTACGATATGCATGCTTTCCATCAAAGTTTAAGATAATCTCAGCAATATCTGCTGCTTGATCACCAATTCTTTCTAAGTCCGTAACTATCTTTAAAGCCGAAGTTACATTTCTTAAATCACTGGCGATAGGTTGTTGTCTTAAAATTAAATTAAATGATCTTGATTCAATTGCTCTTTCCATATCATTAATTAAGCGATCGTTATTCATAATGTCTTTTGCTAATACTTTATCTTGATGTTTAAATGCATCAATCATATTTTCAATTGAAACCTCAACCAAATGTGCCATCTTTGTTAAATCAACATTTAATTTTTCTAATTCTTCATCAAATAATCTTCTCATTATTTATACCTCCATTATATTTGTTTTTTGTATAAAACACAACACTAACCAAATCGTCCTGTAATATAATCCTCAGTACGTTGATCTTGAGGCAATGAGAATATATCTTTTGTTTTACCATATTCAACCATTTCCCCTACTAAAAAGAAAGCTGTATAATCAGCAATACGAGATGCTTGCTGCATATTATGTGTCACTATTGCGATTGTATATTTATCTTTTAATTCCATTAATAACTCTTCTATTTTTAATGTAGAAATAGGATCTAATGCACTTGTTGGTTCATCTAATAAGATAACCTCGGGTTCAACTGCTAGACACCTCGCAATACAAAGACGTTGTTGTTGACCACCTGATAAACCTAATGCTGAAGTATACAAACGATCAGCAACTTCTTCATATAACGCTGCTGCTTTTAAACTTTTTTCAACAATTTCATCTAATTGCTTTTTATTTTTAATTCCATGAATTCTTGGTCCATATGCGACATTATCATAAATACTCATGGGAAATGGATTTGGTTGTTGAAATACCATCCCTATTTTCTTTCTTAATACTGTTGTATCAACTCGAGAATCATAAATATCTTCATTATCTAAAATAACTTCTCCGGTAATCTTAACATTATTAACATAATCATTCATTCTATTTAACGTCTTTAAAAAAGTTGATTTTCCACATCCAGAAGGACCAATAAACGCTGTAATCTTATGTTCAGCTATTCCTAAAGTCACATCCTTTAAAGCATGTTTTTCACCATAATAAAGATTTAAATTCTTTGATTCTATTTTATTTACCATAATTAAACCCCTTTATTAACATCAAATTTTTTTGAAATCCACTTTGCCATAAAATTCAAGAATAAGATAATTGCTATTAATATTAATGCAATCACAAATGCTGATTCATAGTTTGCTTTTGCCATTTCTAAATATAATTGTATTGTGAGCGTTCCGCCACTTGAAAACAAATGTCCAAATACATTTTGTGGTAATACACTTAAACTTCCAGCTGTAAATAATAATGCTGCTGATTCAGCTACAATTCTACCCATTGCTAAGATGACACCAGTTAATACTCCTGGCATTGCACTTGGTAATAATACCGTTCTAATCATATACCATTTTGTCGCTCCAATTCCAAGCGCTGCCTCACGATAACTCTTAGGAACTGCTTGCAGGGCAACTTGAGTATTTCGTGTAATAATAGGAAGTGTCATAATAGCTAAAGTAAGTGCTCCTGTTAAGATTGAAAAGTTCAAGGCTAACACTGTTCCAAAAAATAACATTCCAAATAAACCATAGATAATTGATGGTATTCCAGCTAATACTTCTGTTGTAAATGAAATAATACTGACAAACTTTTTATGACTAGCATATTCATTAAGATATATTGCTCCCCCAATACCAATGGGACATGCAATGAGTAAGGTAACGACTATTAAGTAAATGGTATTAATAATATTAGGAAGAATCCCAACTGTTCCTTTTAAAATACTTGTTGTATTCACAAGAAAATCTATTGAAAAATGAGGTATTGCTTGATAAGCAATATAGCCTATTATGATGACTAATAATGCAATAGAGATTAGACTTGAAAATTGGATACAAGCACTTAATATTTTATCACTCTTTCGATGTCTTTTATTATATAAACTATTGTCCATCTTTATCTCCTCTCTTTAACACATATGTTAAAAGTAAGTTAATACAAATGATAAACACAAACAGAACAAGACCTATCGTAAATAATACTTCACGATGCGTCCCAGCTGCATAACCCATTTCTGATACGATTCCAGTTGTTAGAAATCTTACTGAATTAAAAGGTAATGGTGTGTTAACCGAATTTCCGGCAACTAACAAGATTGCCATGGCTTCTCCAATGGCCCTTCCAACTCCTAAAACAACCGCTGACATAATTCCGTTTTTGGCTGCCGGCAAGACAACTTTAAAGATTGTTTGCATTTGACTAGCACCTAATGCTAAAGAACTTTTACGATAATCATCAGGTACACTTCTTAGAGCTGTTTCTGAGATATTAATTAAAGTTGGTAAAATCATAATGGCTAGAACTAGAATCGCTGATATTAGATTTGATCCACCTGTAAACTGATGTGTTTCAGAGTTCGCAAATATCATTAATTCTAATTTATACATAAAAGGATTGATTAATAGAATACCAAGAAGTCCATAAACCACTGATGGAATACCTGCTAGTAATTCAATGGCTGATTTCATGATTTTTCTAAGTTTAGGATTGGCTATCTCAGCAAGATTAACGGCAGTTAAGATACCAATAGGAACTCCTATACAAATCGCAAAAAACACACCTACAATAGATGTTAAAATAATAAGCAAAATCCCATAACTTGGTGATGATGCAGTTGGTGCCCATACACTACTAAAAAGAATTTCTACAATACCTTCTTTAAATATAGCGGGTGTCCCTGATATAAACATATATGCGCTAATAGATAACACTGCTACAACAGAAACAATAGCACAGCCGCAAAAGATAATCGCGGCTGTCTTTTCTACCATAGACTTTGTTTTTCTATTTGCAATAATAGATAACATGTCTTTTTCCATAATACACTCCTATTTCTTAGGAATAACTAATCCTACTGCTTTAATAATTGTTTGACCTTCTTCACTATTTAAGAATTCAAACACTGCTTTTACTTGATCATTTTGAGTACTAATTTCTCCGTTTGTTGCCATCACAAATGGTCTTTGTAAAGTATAACTTCCATCAGAAATTGTTGCTTCACTTGCTTTAACTCCATCAATATCTAATGCTTTAACAGCGTCTGTAATATTATC
>CAZWXH010000029.1:0-18721 GCA_964637725.1 uncultured Coprobacillus sp.
GGTATGTTTAGAGGATTTAAAAATCCTAATCTTCCAACAACTGAATTTGGTTGGGAAATTGATCCTCTGGGATTTAGAGCAACTATCCGTGAAATGTATTCAAGATATCGTTTACCAATGATTGTCACTGAAAACGGATTAGGAGCATACGATAAATTAACTGAAGATGGTAAAGTTCATGATCCTTATAGAATTGAATATTTAAGAAAACATCTTGAACAAGTTCAATTAGCAATCTCTGATGGTTGTGAAATGATGGGATATTGTCCATGGTCAGCAATTGACTTAATTTCTACTCATGAAGGTATGGTTAAACGTTATGGTTTCATCTACGTAGATAGAGAAGAATTTGATTTAAAAACATTAGACAGATATAGAAAAGATTCTTTCTATTGGTATAAGAGAGTTATTGCAACTAACGGTGAAGATTTATCTGATTTATAAAATAGGACTTGTCGATTTCGACAAGTTCTTTTATAATACTTTAGAGGTGACTTATGAAAAAAATAAAATATTTTATTCCTGCAATGATATTAATGATTATTATATTTATGTTCTCTAATCAATCTGGAGGTGAATCTTCTAGTCTCAGTGGTCAAATAGTAGTTTGGATAGAGCATTACTTACATATCTCTATTCCCGAGTTAATTATAAGAAAAGGCGCTCATATGGCAGAATATGCAGTTTTAACATTTACCTTTATTTATGGTTTCTATAAATCTAAATTCCCAATAAATAAAGTTTATCTATTCTCGTTAGTCGCTACTTTTCTATATGCTTGTAGCGATGAAATTCATCAGTTATTTTCTAATGGAAGAGCTGGTCAATTCACTGATGTATTAATTGACACAACAGGTGGTCTAGTAGCCCTATTCATGTTTTCTATTATTTACACATGTATACTAAAAAAACACAACTCAAAATCATAAGAGTTGTGTTTTATTCATAATTTAAGAAGTTATGTTTCTTTAAAATTGGTTTTAATAATTTCATAAATATTCCAAGTAATGGTCCAAAAATAAGCATCCCTATTATTGTTCCTACACCAATAGACCAAGGAATATCAAAGATTAATGTTAAAATAACAACGACTAGGACACTTAAGACATCTGCAAGTTGTCTAATGACATGAAATTTCTTATCAATCAAGCTTGTAATAGCCATACAGAATCCTTCTAATGCAAAAGTGACTTCATCTAATACCATAACAATTGATACCCCAAAAGCACAAACAATTGATGCAATAACATACATGATGATTCCACCAATAAAAGTATCAAAATTAAACACTAAGAGATCATACAATACAAAATTAATAACTGTTCCAAGTAAGATACTAAAAGGAATTTGTAATAATTGGATAGGCTTAAATTTCTTACGCAAGATGATAATTTGACCTACTACACAACTACAGTTAAATATCATACCCATTGTTCCTACTTCTAAATGAATAATATCTGATGTTGACTTCGCAAGGGCATCCCATGCTCCAATACCAACATTTGCCTTCAAGGTAAAAGCAGCACCTGTTCCAACAATCATAAAGCCTATAATAATCAATAAATATCTTTTCATTGTTTTGTTCATAATATAACCCCCAGTGTGCATTATTATATAGAAAAAAATAAAAAAAGAAACATTCTTTCACATTATGAAAAGAAACCCTATTAGAGTTTCTTTTCCATCAAATATCTTCGTATTCTTTCATTATGTCTTTCTACTGTTTGTTCTTCAATAACAACATAACCTCGAGATTCAAAGAACGGTTTGGCAGTAATTGAAGAAGCTGTATTAATAAAATGAGTTCCCTTCGTCTTCACATACTTTTCTAAACGATCACATAAAAGTGATGCGACTCCTTGATGAAGGTGGTTATGACTGACAAACAATCTATCAAGATAGCCTGTTTCGCCAACATTTCCAAAACCAATAACTTCATCATTATCCTCTACAACCAAAGTATGATTCTTATGAAGGGATGCTTCCCATCTCAATACATCAGGAACTTTAGGTGCCCAAGCATCAAGTTGCGCTGGTGTGTAATCATTAGCGTTCACAGTATGAACAGTGTCATAAAATAATTGCAGAATCTTCTCTAAATCTTGAGATACATATAATCTTGTTTTCATAAAATCATCCTTTCTGTATATATCATTATACCACAGCTATGCAAAATGAAAAAGGAGTATAATAACTCCCTTTCTATATTCCAAATAATAGGTCAACATAAGTTGGCATTGGCCAATATGTTGCATCAACTTTTACTTCTAAAGAATCAACTGTTTCTCTTAAAGTATTCATTGCCGTAAAGACATCATCACGCCAAATAATAGCATGAGTCATGACATCTCCTTCATAATTTTGAGCACTCAATATCTTAATATCTAAATCATCCATTTGAATTTTCATGGTACTTAATAATTCAGAAATAATTTTAACATCTTCCACTAAGAAATCATTATTGATTCCATTTTCTTTAACATTTAATGAAGTTTGAGAAACTTCATTTAAATATGAAATAACTGCAGGATAAATTTCATTTCTTGCCATTTTCAAAGCAGTTAAAGCTTCAACTTGAATTGTTTTATTATATCCTTCAAGCAATATTTCATAACGTGAATTTAACTCAGCTTCTGTATATACAGAATGCTTTTTAAATAATTCAATATTCTTTTCTTCACGTAAACATATAACAGCATCAACACTGTTTTTATTATTTGGAAGTCCTCTAGACTTTGCTTCAGCTTGCCATTCCTTAGAATAACCATCCCCATTAAAGATAATTCTTTTATGTTCCTTAAAGAATTCCTTAATAACTTCCATAACTTCTTTTCCTGATTCAATCTCTTTAGCCATAATTTCCATTTCCTCAGCTAAAATAGTATTGAGAATAGTATTAGGACCAGCAACCGATTGAGAAGAACCAACAGCTCTAAACTCAAATTTATTTCCAGTAAAAGCAAAAGGCGATGTACGATTACGATCAGTTGTATCTTTTGAGAAAGTAGGGACAACTGCTACTCCAGTTTGAAATCTAGAATTATCCTTATCAGTCAATCCTTTTCCTTCAACAATCATATCAATCAATTCATCTAAATCTTCTCCTAAAAACATAGAAATAATAGCTGGAGGAGCTTCATTAGCACCTAGACGATGATCATTCCCAGCACTTGCAACACTCATACGTAAGAGATTCGCATATTCATCAACAGCCTTAACAGTACAAGCTAATGTTGCTAAAAAAGGTATGTTTTTTGATGAATCATCCCCAGGATCAAATAAATTAATTCCTGTATTTGTTATGACAGACCAATTATTATGCTTTCCTGATCCGTTGACTCCAGCAAATGGTTTTTCATGTAACAAACATCTTAATTCATGTTTCTTGGCAATATCTTGCATCAATTGCATCAACAAATGATTATTATCACTTGTAATATTTGCAGGTCTATATACACAAGCCACTTCATGTTGAGCAGGTGCCGTTTCATTATGTTTTGTTTTTGAAGGGACTCCATAACGCCATAATTCTTTATCTAAGTCCTTCATAAAAGCTGCAACTTTACGCTTAATGCTTCCAAAATAATGATCATCTAATTCTTGACCTTTTGGTGCATTAGCGCCGAATAAAGTTCTTCCAGTTAACTTTAAATCAAGGCGATTTTGGTAATATTTATCATCTACTAAAAAGTATTCTTGTTCACTACCTACCGATGGATTAACATGCGTAATTCCTTCTAGTCCTAACAATGGCAACAAACGACAACTTGCCTTTGAAAGAGCATCTATTGATCTTAATAAAGGAGTTTTCTTATCTAAGGCTTCACCTGTATATGAACAAAATAATGTTGGTATATAAAGCGAACCATCCTTAACAAAGGCAGGTGATGTTGCATCCCAAGCAGTATAACCTCTCGCTTCAAATGTCGCACGTAAACCACCAGATGGAAAAGAAGATGCATCTGGTTCACCTTTTCTCAATGTTTTACCACTAAATTCCAGCACTGCTTTATTACCATCAGGCTCTAAAAAAGCATCATGCTTTTCTGCAGTTGAACCTGTCATTGGCATAAACCAATGAGTAAAATGAGTTGCGCCATTTTCTACTGCCCATATTTTCATAGCATTCGCAATAACCGTTGCGGTTTCTCTTGTTAATGGTTCACCTTTTTCTATTGACTCATGAAAAGCCTTATATGTAGACTTTGGAATACGTTCTTTCATGACATCATCACTAAATGTTAAACAACCATAATCTTCAACTAGTTCATTCATTTCCATTCAATAGATCCCCCTTGTACTTAATCATTGTATCAATTTATAGTTTTCATGTCTACAAAAATCAACATTGTTATGCTGACATTATATAGCCAATGAACACGACTGTCAATTTAACCTTTTCCAATAAATTCCAAATTATTATTGTAATTTCTCTAAGAAAGTTTTAGTATTAGAAAGAGGTGAAATAAATGTTAAACCAATTCAAAACACTCATTATTCATAGTCAAAAATCAGTCAATGATCAAATATGTTCATACTTAGAAGAACAAAACTATAAATGTAATCAAGTTATCAAATATCAAGATCTAACTGAATATTATGAAAATCAAACATATGATTGTATTATTATCGAAGATACTTTTCCAAGAACTAACATTAAAGATTTTTTAGTTAAAACAAAGCTAAATAGTCAACCAATTATTATTGTTATCAGTGATACACTCGCATCTGATTACTTAGAATCACTATTAAACGCTGGTGGTGATGACTATGTAACTATTCCTTATAAACTCAAAGATTTAGAAGCAAAAATTCAATCTGTTTATAAAAATGGAATATTAAAACCTAGAAGAATTTATCGATTCAAAGATATCGTCGTAGATACTACAGCTAGAACTTGCTCATGTCACTATAAAGTTTTAGAACTCACAAAAAATGAATATAAACTTTTAAAAATATTAATATCTCATCCCTATCAACCATTTACTATCTCTTACCTATTTGAACAAGTATGGGGTTCTTCAATATACGAAGATGGTACATCAATTCCAGCATTGATAGGAAACTTAACTATGAAGTTAAGACTTAACAATAATGAGGTAGACTATATCAAAAGATTTGGTAAAGATAGCTATAAGATGAATTTTTAGAAACGAAAAACAACCCGAAGGTTGTTTTTTATTTTCCTTTTACTGCTTCTTTTTGAGCTTTTCTTCTTTCTTTACGTTCTTTCTTTTCCATTTGTCTGTGAACATCAGTGTATTCTTTTACAGTACAATGAATTCTCTTATTTTCCTTAAGAACTGCAGCGACAAAATCAACACGCCATTTTGGGAAAAAACAATAACGTTTTTTAGTATTTGAATATAATTCAATAGCATGAGGACGAGTCCCAATATCTGCCCAACGAGAAATTGGATCAGTTAATGTTTCACATTCCATTAAATTAATTGTTTTATTTTTCCATAAATGATAGTGGATTATTAATTCCTTATTACCTACTGTATATTTATAAGGTCTCATACCTAAGAAGAAGATATAAAGCACGGCTCCAAATATCAAAATAGTCACATAAGTTGATGTTGGTTGAGTAACCACAGCATATACGCCATATACTGTATAAGCAGCTAAAAATATGATTGTTGCAGTATTTTTTACAAATTTAAATTCTTTTTCCATAGAAGCCTCACTTTCTTTTTCATTATACATTATTTATAGTAAAATAACAATGATTATCAGCCAGAAATTTATGATTTTGAAGTCAAAAAAAGGACGATTACTCGTCCTTTTATTATCCATAATTGATTACGAATTTTATTCAGCAGCAGCTGCTTGTTTGTTTTGATATTTTTCGTAAGCTAATAAGAATGGAATATAGATTACAGTTGCCATAGCAATTGCAATTAATTGTGATACAGCACCCATTGGGTTACCACCAGTAGCTAAGAATCCTAATAATAATGGTGGCATAGTCCAAGGTACTTCAAGTACAACTCTTGGACAGAATCCGATAGTTGTTAAGATATATCCTAGAAGTACACAAAGTACTGGAGCTAAGATAAATGGAATACCTAAGATAGGGTTTAATACTAATGGAATACCAAATGTTACAGTTTCATTAATGTTGAATAAACCTGGAACGATTGATAATGTTGCAATAGCACGGTTGTCTTCACGTTTAGAGAAGATGAAGATTGCGATTACTAAACCAAGAGTAACCCCAGAACCTCCCCATTCACCAAACATTTGTAACATACCCATGTTCATGTCATAATATCCATGTTCAATAATTTCTGGAGTTAAAGGAACTGATTTACCTTCAGTAAATAATGCTGTATTTGCATATAACATTGGTTTGAAGATTGGTTCTTTAACAGCAGCTAACATGTTGTTACCATGAATACCTACTAACCAGAATAATGAGATTAAAACATACATAAACATTACAGCAATAATGTTGTCACCAATCATATTGATTAATGGTTCTTGGATAGATGTTTTAATGATGTCATTTAAGTATGCACCAGTTAATTGTACACATCCCCATCCGATGAAACCAACTACTAATAATGTTAAGAATGTTGGAACTAAAACTTCGAATGCACGAGAAACACCAGGTGGTACTTGCTCAGGCATTTTAATTTTAATTGCATCCATTTTACGGAATAAATTGTAGATTTCAAGAGCTACGATACCTACGATTAACGCAGTAAATAATCCAGTTGCTCCTAAATATCCAGCATCAAATCCTGTAAAGTTTGCAGGAACTAAACCACCAAGTTTATCACCGATTGTTCCAGCAGCTTTTCCAGCAGCATCAGTTAATCCTAACCCAGCTACTGAATGAGAAGTAGGTGTAACCATAGCCCAAGCCATGAATCCCATAATTGCAGGGAATGCACCAGTTTCTCCGTTAGCTTCTCCAATTTCTTGAGCAACTAACATAACGATACCTAAAGAAATACATGAAATTGTTGCAAAAGAAATTGCAGCAAATACGTCATTGATTGGTTTTAATGCCATTACAGCAGGAATTAAACCACCAAGACCTTGAGGAGCACCATTAACAATACCGTCATTAACAATAACGTTTGTCCATAATACCCCGATAGCACCAGCAATTGTAGCTGGCATGAAGTTTTGGAACGCATTCTTGATAGCAGATAAATATTTATTTTGTCCACACCAAGCTCCAATGCGCCCTAGCTTATCAGCAAAAGCGTCCATATTTTTTTCCTCCCTTAAAATATTTTTGACACTAATAGTATAAAATTTATTAGCCAAAAAGTCAATGGTTTTAAAGTAAAAGTATGGTACTTTTTAAAAAATGTACCATTTTACAAGGGTTTTTTTGTATATTTTTTCTTTATCTATAAGAAAAAATCATGATTTCTCATGATTTTACTGTTGAACTACAATTGTTTGGAACTCGAAATCAGCATAATGATGTCTAGCAAGGGTGTATTCAAATATTGCTCCACTGCTTAAATATGTGATTTGTTCTTCTTGAATATAAGGTTCTGTTTCTTTTAATCCTAAGTACTCTTGTTCCAAAGGAGTAGATAAAGCAGCATTTATAGTTAAATGACAACTTTGTATTTTAAATTTCAGACCTTTTTCTATATATTCATAAACCGAATTCTTTAAATGTTCGATTTTTAGATTGGGAATAACACTTATTGGAATATAACATATATCTATTAAGTGTGGTTTCTTATCTAAAAAACGTAAACGAATAATATGATATACGAAATCCCCTAATTCTATTTGAAGCTTTTTAGCTAAAAATTCATCGCAAGGAATGACTTCGAACTCCAGTACTTCTGTTGTCACTTCCTTAATTCCTTTATACTTTGCAGATAAGCCTTGTGTAAAAACATTACCTGAAAGATTTTCCAAAGCCGGATCCATGTCCTTTACAAAAGTTCCTGAACCACGTCTTCTAATAATCAAACCTTCTTTAACTAAGATATCTAATGCTTTTTTCATTGTTTCTTTATTACAATGATAACTCATACATAAAACATACTCATAAGGCAATCTTTGGCCAAAGGCATACTCTTGATCTTTTATTTTACGCCGAATATCATCAGCTATGTCTTTATACTTTGCCATCATCCTCACCTCATCAATATAAAAATACCATACTTTTACTTTTATTTCACGGTTTTTTTAATTTTTTTATGATTTTCTATATTTTTATACTCTTTATCAAGGTTTTTTCAAATGATAATATTTTGAGTTCATGATTTTCATAAACTCCAAAGCTTTTTTCACCAACTTTAGGAAAAGTAATTGAAGAAGGATTAAAAATCGTAATTCCATTTTCTTTTTTAGCAATAGGATTATGGAAATGTCCATACATAATGATATCCCCTTCATTTAATAAAGGCAAACTGTCTTCATTATATAAGTGTCCATGAGTAATAAAGAAACGATGTCCATCAATAAACAGTTCACTATAATCAGCTTGAATAGGAAATTCTATAACCATTTGGTCTACTTCTGAATCACAGTTTCCTCGCACTGCAATAATTTTATCTTTATAATGATTTAATAAATGCGCAACTTCAATAGGATTATAGCCAGCAGGAATAGGATTTCTAGGTCCATGATACAAAAGGTCTCCTAGTAATATTAATTTATCCATGTTCTCTTGTTCATAGATTTCTATAACTTTCTTTAAATCTTCTAAAGAACCATGAATATCAGAAACAATCATACATTTCATAGTGTCCCCTCCATTTCTAAACCAACAGGACAATGATCTGATCCCATTATATCTGTATAAATATAAGCATCTTTTATTTTATCTTTTAAATCAACTGATGCAAGAAAGTAATCAATTCTCCATCCGGCATTCTTTTCTCTTGCTTTAAACATATAAGACCACCAAGAATACATTTCTTTTTCAGGATACTTATATCGAAATGTATCAATAAATCCAGACTCTAATAATGTACTTAATTTGTGTCTCTCTTCATTAGTAAAGCCAGCATTTTTATGATTAGTTTTATCATTCTTTAAATCAATTTCTTGGTGAGCAACATTAAGATCTCCACACAAATAAACTGCTTTCTTTTGTTTTAATTGATTTAAGTATTCTCTAAAATCATCTTCCCAGACTTGACGATAGTCCAATCTTTCTAAGCCACGTTTAGAGTTTGGCGTATAAACAACTACAAAATAGAAATCTTGATATTCTAAAGTAATGACACGACCTTCTTGATCATGTTCTTCTATGTCTATTCCATAATGAACTGATAATGGTTCTTTTTTTGTATAGATAGCTGTCCCACTATACCCTTTCTTAACTGCATCATTATAGTAAGAAGTATAACCATCAAAATTTAAATCTATTTGGTATTGTTGTAACTTCGTTTCTTGAATCGCAAATATATCAGCATTAACTTCCTTAAAGAAATCTTCAAATCCTTTATTTAAACACGCACGTAATCCATTAACATTCCATGATACAAATAACATACACATTCTCCTTTTCTTTTTCTTTATCTTATCAAATTCATCTCATATACGCCTTAAATATGCTCTCTTGTCTCTTTTATACAATAAAAGGGGTTTATACCCCTTCTTCTTCAATCGCATATCTAACAATCGTTTTTAACTTATCTGGTGAATTCTTTTCAGGATCATTTAAATAGATCTCATGATGTAATCCTGTTAACTTCATATTTTGAATAGTAATATATTCCATGATTTGTATAGTCGTATCTATTTCTTTATTATACGCTCCCTTATGTAACATCTGAACTGATTTTCCTTCAGTCATCTTCTTTAAATAAGCATCAACAATATAGGGGTTATCTTTCTTTACAACCAATTGTTCTTTAATCTTTTCAAATGTTTCTTCATCTAAAGCTTTAGGTTGTGCAATCATTAAAGTAAACTTAATCATTTTCTTTCTTGTCACATCAAATTGACTATTATCATATGTATCCCAAATACCTTCTAATGGAGAAATTAAATATAATAAATCCATTTCATCTCTAAAATAATCTTTAATTGCTTTTGAAAGAACATGCAAAGCCTCTGACTTTAATTTAAACTCTTCAACATTAGGATTCCCAATTCCATCAATCATAATGAAATTAAATTCTGGCACATCAATAAGATCAATTCTTTTAGTAGAAGCATCATATTGTTGTTTATATTCTTTTCTAATGCCTTCTTTCATTTAAGGACTCCTCCTTTCACTGCATTACTTATTATATATAATTTATTTATAAATATCTACTTATTTTTAGGAAAAAATTATTTTTTATCTTCATAATTTTTATTTTTCATACATTTGTATGTTGATTTATCCTAAATCATCAAAAAGAAAATCTCTTGTTTTCACAAAAGATTACTTTTCTTCCCACAAAACAACCCTATTTGTCTTTAAAGTCTTTTTTAAGTCAATAAGTCTTTGATTATTAGATCCTCTAAACTTTAAACGAATATTTCTTTCCTCTTTAAGATAAGGACCATCTACCATAACATCTATATAACTTAATAGTTCATCTGTAATAGCCGTATGAACTTTTCCGTTCATTAACAAATCTTCTAAAACAAAGCCCGTATAACACCAAACATCTTTATCAGGATAGCTATCATGGAATTGTTTAAGTAAAGGAAGCAATCCTTCTTGATTCTTTATTTCCATTGGTTCTCCACCTAATAAACTTAATCCCTTAATATGAGAAGGCTCTGATATCTTTAAAATATAATCAATTGTCGCTTGAGTAAACTTCTTACCATAATGAAAATCCCATGCCACTTCATTAAAGCAATCAGGACATCGATGAGAACATCCTGAAACAAAGAGTGAGACTCTCACTCCTGTTCCATTTGCTATATCAAAATCTTTAATTGTTGCGTAGTACATAACTATAAGTGTAAAACACGTTCCTTGATCTCTTCAGTTCTTCCTTGATTCCAGAACTGTGTTCCAATATAACCACAAGTACGTCTTGCGACACTCATCTTATCTTGATCTTGATTACCACAAGATGGACATACCCAAATTAATTTACCATCTTCATTTTCTTTGATTTGAATTTCTCCATCATAGCCACATTCCATACAATAATCACTCTTTGTATTTAACTCAGCATACATGATGTTTTCATAAATATGTTTAATTACTGTTAAAACAGCATCAATATTATCATTCATATTAGGAACTTCTACATAACTAATAGCTCCCCCTGGTGATAACTTTTGGAATTGAGATTCAAATGATAACTTTGAAAATGCATCAATTTCTTCTGTAACATTGACATGATAACTATTTGTGATGTAACTCTTATCAGTAACATCTTTAATTTTACCAAAACGTTTTTGTAAACATTTTGCAAATTTATATGTTGTTGATTCAATTGGTGTTCCATATAAACTAAAATCAATATTTTCAGCAGCTTTCCATTCATTACAACGATCATTTAAACGTTGCATAATATCAATCGCAAATGGTGTAATTTCAGGATCAGTATGAGACTTCCCAGTCATATATTTCACACACTCACATAAACCTGCATATCCTAAAGAAATAGTTGAATATCCACCATATAATAACTTATCTAACGTTTCACCTTTTTTAAGACGTGCTAAAGCCCCATATTGCCATAAAATAGGTGCCACATCACTAGGTGTATCTTTTAAACGATTATGACGACACATAAGAGCTTCTTTACATAAAGCTAATCTCTCATCCATAATACGCCAAAACTCTTTTAAATCACCCTTAGAAGAACAAGCAATGTCTACTAAGTTAATTGTTACAACCCCTTGGTTAAAACGTCCATAATATTTAGCACGTTGTGTATCTGGATCAACATAAGGTGTTAAGAAACTACGACATCCCATACATGTATAACAATGTCCTTCGCCTTGACTGTCCACTTTTAAACCCTTCATAATCTTTTCTGATATATAATCAGGAACCATACGCTTAGCAGTACATTGAGCTGCTAATTTTGTTAAGTAAAAATAAGGTGTTCCCTCTTCAACATTATCATCTTCTAATACATAGATTAATTTAGGGAAAGCAGGCGTCACAAAAATACCTTGTTCGTTTTTAACCCCAACCATTCTTTGTTTTAAAGTTTCTTCTATAATCATCGCTAAATCTTTTTTTGTTTGTTCATCTTTAACTTCATTTAAATACATAAACACAGTCACAAATGGAGCTTGTCCATTTGTCGTCATTAAAGTAATAACTTGATATTGAATCATTTGGACACCACGATTTATTTCTTTTCTTACTCTTAATTCAGCTAAATCATTAATTTGTTTATCTGTAACATCAATACCTTCAATTTCAAATTCTTCTCTAACTTCTTTTCTTAGTTTTTGTCTACTCACATCTACAAAAGGTGCTAAATGAGACAAACTAATACTTTGTCCTCCATATTGTGAACTTGCCACTTGAGCAATGATTTGTGTTGCAATATTACAAGCCGTAGAAAAACTTCTTGGTCTTTCAATCATTGTTTCACTAATAACAGTTCCATTTTGTAACATATCTTCTAAATTAACTAAACAGCAGTTATGCATATGTTGCGCAAAATAATCCGAATCATGAAAATGAATAATCCCTTCTTCATGAGCCTTTACAATATGTTCTGGTAACAATAAACGTTTTGTAATATCTTTACTAACTTCCCCTGCCATATAATCTCTTTGGACACTATTAACCGTAGGATTCTTATTTGAATTTTCTTGTTTAACTTCTTCATTAGCACATTCAATCAAACTTAAAATTTGTTCATCAGTTGTATTTGCTTTACGCGCTAACGATCTTTTATAACGATATGTAATATATTTTCTAGCAACTGAAAACGCATTTAACTTCATAATCTCGTCTTCAACTAAGTTTTGAATTTCTTCAACACTTAGAGCTCTTTTCATTTTTTCACAACGATACAAAACATTATTTGTCATGTTATCGATTTCTTCAGCAGATAATCTTTCTGTTTCAACAACCTCGCTGTTCGCTTTAGCAATAGCTGCAATGATCTTCATAGGATCAAATTTCACTTCACTACCATTTCTTTTAATAATATTCATATTCTGTTCTCCCTTCCTTTGACACAGTTCTTATATATTCAACAAATTGCTTTGTTTTTATCCCAATGTACGAATGATTTTATCACACGCTTTCTCTATTATAAAGCAATATGAACGATAGGTCATGTAAAAAATTTTTAAGTATTTTTATAAACGGAAATTGTTACCAATACATCAATGTTTTTAGCATAAATAAAAAATACCATCCTCACTAAGAGAATGATATTTCATATTTATTTATGTTTTTTCGCAAATTCCCAAGTATCTCTACACATATCTTCCAATGTCTTTTCAGCAACCCATCCAAGTTCGTTTTTAGCACGTGTTGGATCTGCATAACAAGTCGCGATATCGCCAGGACGTCTTGGCTTGATTTCATATTTCACTTCAACACCATTTACTTTTTCAAAAGCTTTGACTATATCAAGAACACTATATCCTTTTCCAGTTCCTAAATTACAGATATGAACACCAGCTTTCGCATATTTCTCAATTGCTAATACATGGCCTTTTGCTAAGTCAACAACATGAATATAATCTCTAACCCCTGTTCCATCATGGGTATCGTAATCATCACCAAAGACTCCTAAACATGGTAATTCTTTCATTGCAACTTTCATAACATAAGGCATTAAGTTATTAGGGATCCCTTTTGGATTTTCTCCAATTAAACCAGATTTATGAGCTCCAATAGGATTAAAGTAACGAAGTAATGTAACTGACATTTCTGGGTTCGCAAACTGAACATCAGTTAAGATTCTTTCCATCATGGCTTTACTTGTACCATATGGATTTGTTGTTTCTCCTAACGGGGAATCTTCTGTTAAAGGCACAGTTTCAGGATCTCCATAAACTGTTGCACTTGAACTAAAGACAATACTCTTGACTCCATATTTTTTCATCATATTGGCAACAATTAAAGTAGACATTAAGTTATTTGTATAATATTCAATTGGCTTTGAAACAGATTCTCCAACAGCTTTAAAAGCAGCACAATGAATAACCGCATCTAAACTATTTTCCTTAAAAACATTTTCTGTTTTTTCTTCATTTAAAATATTAAATTCATAAAACTTCACTTCTTTACCGGTAATTTGTTTAATATAATCTAATACAGCAGGTTTTGAATTTGAAAAATCATCAATGACAACAACCTCATGACCTGCTTCAATTAATTCAACACAAATATGGCTACCAATATAGCCAGTTCCTCCAGTAACTAAAATTCTCACTATGACATCCTCCTTAAATAGTTATCAAAAATTTCTTGTATAATTTCTTTACTTGCGACTCCTTCATGAAGTTTTGTATCACCATCAAAGAAACTCGGTACTAAGTAATAATCATAAGAGTCCGCTAATTCAACTTCTTTTTGTTCATCTATTAATTCAATTGGTATTTCACGATATTTTGGATTCTCCTCACACAATTCTTGAATCCATTTTCTTGCTCTTTTACAGTGAGGACAATGTTCTAAAATAAATAGTTTCATTATAATAACCTCATTGTTTTAATAACGATTGGCTTTAAAGGACAATCTGAACGATCTCTTCTAGCGTTAACGATTTCATCAACAACTTCCAAGCCTTCAGTAATCTTACCAAACGCTGCATAATCACCATCTAAATGAGGAGAATCCTCATGCATGATAAAGAATTGAGAACTTGCTGAATCCTTAACCATTGTTCTTGCCATTGAAAGAACTCCTCTAGTATGTTGAATTGGATTTTCTATTCCATTTGATGTAAATTCACCTTTAATAGATGGACATTCTTTTTGTTTCATATTACGATCAAAACCGCCACCTTGGATCATAAATCCAGGAATAACACGATGGAAAATCAATCCATCAAAAAATTTCTTTTCAATTAACAAAGTAAAGTTTTTAACTGTAATTGGGGCATATTCAGGATACATTTCACCCGTCATTTTTTTACCATTATCCATTTCAATTTCAAATTTGATTTCTGCCATATTTTCACTCCTCTTCTTTTTCTTCTATAATATGTTCTGCATCCATTATTATAGGTGCATTCTTTTTCTTTTGAAAATAAAAACGTACACCAAAGAATAATATAATTAATCCAATAAGAGCTAAGAAAATATAGAAAATCTTTTCCATTTGTTGAAACTGATAGGCTAACGCTACAGTTAAACAAAGGTTCAATATCATTAAAGCTCCAGTTGATTTTTTTCTTTGATTATATAGGCAGTCTAATGCTACCGCATTAGATGCAAATAAAGCAATAATAAGTCCGACTTCCATAATTAATCCTCCTGTTCAAATATCATAACATTTTTTTTAATAAATTTCACTACAATTATACTGTAACCGTTTTCATTAATTTCTAACTGTGTTAGAATAAAGGAAAGAAAACATAAAAAAGGAGCGTGGTATAATGAGAACTTATCACTCAAATGAAATTGGTAATGTTGTTGTATTAGGTCACTCAGGCAGTGGCAAAACAAGCGTGATAGAAGCAATGGCCTATCGCGGAGGTGTTTTAAAACGAATTGGAAATGTTGAAGATGGTAATACTTTAAGTGATTATTCAGTTGAGGAAATCAAAAGACAATCTTCTGTTGGTCTTAGTGTTATTCCTCTTGAATGGAATGATTGTAAAGTCAATCTATTAGACACACCTGGTTCATTCGACTTTATTGGTGAAGTTGAAGCCGCTTTAAAAGTATCAGAAAGTGCCTTGATTGTTGTTCCAGCAACTGAAGGTATTAGCATTGGTACAAAACAAGCAATGTATAAAGCACATAATAAAGCAAAAATGATTTATATAAGTGGTTTGGATTACCCAAATGCTGCTTATTATCAAAAATTAGAAGAATTAAAACAAACTTATGGGAAAGCAATAGCTCCTATTCAAGTGCCAATTATGGAAGGCAATAAGATGGTTGGTTATGTCAATGTCGCAAAAATGGAAGGTCGTTACTTTGAAGGTGAACAAACGCATACTTGCCCCATCCCAGATAATATGTGGGATCAAATTAATCCAATCAAAAGCATGATTGATGAAGCTGTCGCAAATACAAATGATGATTTATTAGAAAAGTTTATAAATGAAGAACCTTTCACAAAAGAAGAAATATCTTGGGCATTAAGACAAGGTGTTACAAACCAAACACTGATTCCAGTTCTTTGTGGAACAAATCAAATCGGAATTCAAATTATCCTGAACTCTATGGTGGCTTTCTTTAGTGCTGCTGGGGATATGTGTAACTCAATGGTTGTTAAGAACCAAGAAACCGGAGAAGATGATTTAATTGGCTTCAATGAAGCTCTTGCTCCATCTTTATTTATCTTTAAAACAATAGCTGATCCTTTTGTAGGAAGAATCTCTTTATTTAAAGTATGTACTGGAGCTATTACAACAGGAATGTCTTTATATAATGTCAATCGAAAAGAAGTTGAAAAAATAAATAAACTTTATATTATGCGAGGAAAAGATTTAATTGAAGTTGATCAATTAAATGCTGGTGATATTGGTGCATTATCTAAGTTATCATTTAGTCAAACAAATGATACTCTTTGTACTTTAGATTATCGTGTTTTATATGAACCAATTAAGTTCTCATATCCATACTTTGGTAAAGCTGTTATTCCTGATGGTAAGAGTAATGAAGAAAAGATAACAAACGCTCTTTCAAAACTGCTTGAAGAAGATCCAACATTAAGATTTGAAAATAATCCTGAAACAAAACAACAATGTTTATATGGTTTAGGAGATATTCATATCGATACAGTTGTAACAAAACTTAAAGAAAGATTTAAAATTGATGTCAGATTAGAAGATATTATTATTCCTTATAGAGAGACTATTAAGGGAAGCATTACCCACCGTTATAAATATAAGAAACAATCTGGCGGACATGGCCAATATGGTGATGTAGAAATAACCTTTGAACCATTAAATGATTATAGTATTCCTTTTATATTTGAAGAAAAGGTATTTGGTGGTGCTGTTCCTAAAGCTTATTTTCCAGCAGTTGAAAAAGGTTTAATTGAAGCAACCAAAGCAGGTGTTTTAAGAGGATATCCAACGCTTGGGATTAAAGCAACATTAATAGATGGTTCTTATCACAATGTTGACTCATCAGAGATGGCCTTTAAAACAGCGACAATACTTTGTTTTAAAGATGCAATCCCAAAAGCTACCCCTGTTTTATTAGAACCTTTTGTAACCTTACATGTTTATATTAGTGATGAATATACTGGTGATATTATGAGTCACTTTAATAAAAAACGTGCCCGCGTTATTGACAATGAAATATTGGAAGATGGTTCTATTAGAATAACTGCTCAAGCTCCTCAAGCTGAAGTTATGAATTATGCTACTGATTTAAGATCTATGACACAAGGTCAAGGATTCTTTGATATGGATTTCTTAGGCTATGAGGTAGTCCCAGATATAATCGTTGATAGAATAGAAAATTCTAAATAGTTTTTTAATAGGATATTCGTAATGAATATCCTTTTTTTGCAAATAAAAAAAGAAAAACAGAGATTTTCTTTGTATATATAAGTATAGGGTTCTTTTGATCACTATCAAAATATATACAAAGGAGATGCTTTATGCAACAATTTAAAATTGATTTTAAAAGTGATGTTTTATTTAAGTATACTTTATCTGATGATAAAGATTCTGGTTCTTTATTTCTTCTTAATTTGATTATTAAGGAATTGATTGGTATTGATTATACATCTTTACGTGTTCTTAATCCTGATATTGATCCCTCTCTCTTAAATGATAAAGAAATTGTTTTAGATGTCTTAATAGAAGATAATCATGGTCATCTAATTGATGTCGAAATGCAAAGATCTGATTTATCAACTTATCTTTCTCAGAGATTTCAATTCTATGGTGCTAAGTTATTAGTGAATCAAATGAATGAAGGTGATACATACGCTCTTTTAAAGCCTGTCTTTCAAGTTATCTTTGTAGATGATATAAGTCCTACCCATCCTTGTTTAAAAGAAGTGTATACAAGTAGAAATGATAGAGGTGATGAGGAGATGAATAATCTCATTCATCGTATTTATATATTTCTTCCTTATATCAATGAGATTAAAAAAACAAAACCATTAGATAAGTTTACAACATTAGAAAAAATGATCTATATATTTGCAAACAGCATAGATAATGATATAATAAAAGTGAAAGAAAAGGTGGTGGATATTATGGAAAGAAAGTTAAGTACTTTTACAAAGGATAAGGCATTAGAACATTTAGCAATGCAAAGATATATGGGGAAATGGGTAGCCCATATGGAAAAAGAAGAGGCAATAAGAAAAGGCACTGAAGAGGGTATAACTAAAGGCATGGAAAAAGGCATGAAAAAAGGTATGAAAAAAGGTATGAAAAAGGGTATGGAAAAGGGTATGGAAAAGGGTATGGAAAAAGGTATCGCTAAAGGAAAAGAAGCAGGGAAAATTGAAGGGATAATTCAATTTCTAAATGATTTACTCGCGTTGAAATTTCCTAATGAGTCCATATCCTTTATAAACAATTATTCCTTAAAACAATTGAATTCTATAAAAGAAAACATCTTTAAAGACTTATCTCTTAGTGAATTGCGTGAAATTGCCAAAGATATTGAAGAATGAAATCATTAATGCAACAACAATCAATTTATAACA
>CAZWXH010000030.1:0-18679 GCA_964637725.1 uncultured Coprobacillus sp.
CTCTCTGTTCCATCACGTTATATGCATTCTCATCGTACAATTATTCATACAGATGATTATCAAGCGACAGTTGATTTATTAACGAAGTTTGTAGAAGAGTTTGATGAAGAATTATTTAAACATATGATTGAGGATAAACGTTAATGAAAAGTGGACTTGTATTGGAAGGTGGGACTTTTCGTCCCATCTTTTCTAGTGGAGTTATGGATGCACTCGTAGATAATGATCTGATGTTTCCTTATATGATTGGAGTTTCTGCTGGTATCACAAACGGTTTTTCTTATGCCTCTAAACAAGTGAAACGAAGCTATGATATTTTAATGAATCATCGTCATGATAAACGTTATGTAGGAATGCGAAACTATTTTAGTGATAAGAGTTTGTTTGGTTTAAAGTTTGCCTATGAAACGATTCCAAATGTTCTCTATCCTTTTGATTGGGACACTTTTTTAAATAACCCGATGGAAATTAAAGTAGGTGTCACTAATGTCGAAACTGGAACGATTGAATATTTAGATGGCAAGCAGTTAGATAAACAATGCACAATGCTAAAAGCAACTTGTGCAATTCCCTTTGCCTTTCCAGTTATCTCTTTAAATGATAAAAAGTATTATGATGGAGGAATTTGTAATCCAATACCTGTTTTAAAAGCTCTTGAGGATGGTTGTGATAAACTTTTAATTGTTCTGACAAGACCAAAGGGATATCAAAAAACATTATCGAAAGCGAATGTCTTTGCTTCACGTCGGTTAAGGAAACATTATCCTAATTTAGTAGAACCACTACTCAATAGACATGATTTTTATAATCAAACAATTCAATTATGTGAACAATTAGAAAGCGAAGGTCGTGCAATTATATTAAGACCGACTGTTGATATACAAATTGATTCTTTTGAAAAAGATATGAATAAAATAAAAAATATTTATGAATATGGTTACCAAGAAACTATAAAACATCTAGATGTTATTAAAAAGATGTTGAAAACTACATCAATTTGACATTTTCACACAATTTTAAAATAATTTTTTGGTAATTATAGATTATGATAATAATATAAATTGGCAATACTTGTATTGCAGAGAGGATGATGAAATATGGATAAAGTCAATATGAATAGAAATAAGTTGTTTAAAATTATTGTTGTTGTTTTATTGGTGGCTTCAATAGCGTGTAATGGTTTTTTGTTATATAAAGTCTTTAATACTCCAACGATAACTGGAAATAATTCTAATGCAAAAGTGGAGAATGTTAATTATGATGTTAAGTCAGACTTAACACAAGTCATTGAAGATGCCAAGAAATCATCGGTTGGAATTGCTGTTTATCAAAATAGTAAATTGGCAGGTAGTGGAAGTGGTGTTGTCTACAAGAGTGATGGCAAGACTGTTTATGTTATTACAAATCACCATGTTATTGATGGAGCGCAATCTATAGAAGTTATTTTCTCTAATGGTAAGTCAGTAAAAGCAGAACTGTTAGGTAGTGATCAGTATGGAGATATTGCAGCCTTGAAAATGACTGTTGATTTTGAAGTCAGTGTTTTTAAAACTGGCGATTCAGAATTGTTAGATGCTGGTGAAGTTGTAATGGCAGTAGGAAGTCCTTTAGGTATTGAATATGCGGGGACTGTTACACAAGGTATTGTTTCAGCTGCTAAACGTACTGTTTCAGTAGATTTAAATAATGATGGTAAAGAAGATTGGGATATGAATTTAATTCAAACAGATGCCGCCATTAACCCTGGAAATAGTGGAGGAGCACTTGTTAATGCCGTAGGTGAATTGGTCGGAATTACTTCAATGAAGTTTGCTTCTGAAGCAGTTGAAGGTATGGGCTTTGCTTTACCAATTAACGATGCGATAAAGTCAGTAGAAGAAATTATTTCTACTGGTAAAGTGACAAGACCAAATCTAGGAATTTCAGGATTATCTTTAGATGGTTATTCTTCTTATGAACTCTATATGTATCGTATTCAAACAAACTTAAATAAAGGAATCTATGTCGCTGATGTACAAAGTGGAAGTGCTGCTGGTAAGGCAGGTATCCAAATCGGTGATGTTATTACAAAATTCGATGGAAATGAAATAGAATCTTATAAAGATTTCTTGACAAAATTATATGCAAAGAAACCTGGCGATAATGTAAAATTAACAATTAATCGTAATGGTTCAACTTCATCTGTTAGTGTGACACTCGGTTCTTCATAAGGAAAAGGTAAATAACCTTTTCTTTTTTGTTTAGAAAAGTTATAATGATAAAGGTGATTAAATGAATGAGAAAATGAAAAGAGAATTAATTATATCTGGAGTGATGGTATGTTTATTAGTTATGACGCTTATTTTATGGCGTGATAATTTTAAATTTCATACTTATATTCAAACGGCTGATTATCAATATTGTTTTCAAGGTGAAAATGATGATTTAATGATAAATGGCTATGAGTTTTATCAAGATAAAATAGGTAGACAACACGGTGGAGCTAGAATAGCATCTAAGACACCTAATCTATTTCTTAGTGGTGATGTTTTTACATTGACTTTCCAAGTTAAAAAGAATGAGTCAACTTATGAGTACTCTCATCAATATAATATTCAAATGAGTGATGAAGTGTTTTATCTATCTTTGGATAAAACAGCAGAAAAATTAAAGAGTGAGTATTTTGAAGATGCAAAAATGTTAATATCAATACAACGTGGTGATGAAAAAGTATATGAAAAATCAATTCCAGTAAAATCAGAAAACTTAACAGTATATAATGGTGGTAATAAGAATTATACAATTCAAAATGTTTATATTACTAAATCATGGATAAAAACGGGCAATTTATCTTCTAAACAAAAGAATATTGCTAAAAAGTATCCTTTTATGAGTATTGATTATATTTATTTAAAGGATAAAGGGAATGTTGAAGATATTAATGATTATGAAAGATTTATTCATTTAAAAGGACAAACTAAAGATTTTATAGATGGTAAGATTCATCAAACAGCAATCTATGATGATAGTGGATCTTTATTAGATAAAACCTTTAAATGTGTTATCACATTTAGTAAAAATGAAGATTTATCTAAACCGTTTATATTTGAATTAGATTTAAGTGGTAATATTAAGGTGGGTGATTAATGTGAGTCATAATTGGCATAAAGATAAGTTATCTCTATATATGTTTAGAAATGTCTTTTCGACATTACTTGTTGCTTTATTATCGTTTGTGATTTCATTAATGAACTTTTATGGTTGTGAGCTTAACGAAGCGTTGCAAAGATTGTTTTTATATGATGTATATACAACATTATATTTTATATTGATATGGGTGTTTGATTATTTTGTATTTGAAATGTCAAAGATTATCTATGATATTTATGAACAGAAAGTGACCTTTATTCCTGCTATTGGATTAGTTGGACTGGGAATAATTGTTATATTTATCCCTATTTTAGATATGTATAAGTATAATTTCTGGTTTTTATCTTTACTTATATGTGTGCGTATGGGAAGAGAAATGTGGAGAAAAAATCCCGAACTATTTGTTCAAATCAGACGTTTTGTAGATAATATTAAAAAAAGACCAGAATCTGGTCTAAAGTAATGAAGAAATATTTTGCAGGAATTGATCTTTAGAAGATTCATCAAGAGAATTATAATATTCTTCAAATAGGACGCCTAGTCCTACTAAAATGGTTTCTTCTTGAGAAGAAATTCCTTCATCTATTGTTTTCTTTAAATCCAAGGCTGAAAAGCCTTTTAAATTCATTAAGAGTGCTTCACGCATAGTATCATCCTTTCTTATATAATATGGGAAAATGAAAATAATTTATTCAAGGAGTTTTATGGAAAATCATCAAATCATATTAAACAATCAAACAATTGAATATACGATTATCTATAAACATATTCGTTCTCTCTATTTTAAGGTTGAAAAAGGAGAATTAATTGTCAAAGCACCTTATCATACTTCTTTATCAGTAATTGAGGATTATATTATCAAATACCAAAACAAACTTTTAAAAAGAATGGTAAGTTATGAAAGTTATTATGATTATCGTGATAATGGATATATAGATATTTATAATCAAAGATATACAATAGTATTAAGAGATGTTAAAAAGAATTTATGTGAGATTCATGATGATAAGATATATGTCTACCATCATCAGATTGAAAAATGTTTAGATAGCTACTTAAGAAAACAATTATTAGATTATATAACCGAAAGAGTTATCTATTATCTTGTTAATGATTTTGATTTAGGAATGCCTAAAATTGAAGTGAGAAAATATAAAGGACGATGGGGCAGTTGTTTTTTTAAAGAGAATAAGATTTCTTTTAATCTCGCATTGATTCATTTAGATAAAGATCTTATAGATTATGTTATTGTTCATGAACTCACACATTTCTTACAAGCCAATCATTCTGCATTGTTTTATCAAGAAATGAGTGAGAGAATGCCTGATTATAAAAATCGTCAAAAAAGATTAAAGGAGAAACATGTATGATTACTTCTGTTCAAAATGAAACTATTAAACAGTTATTAAAATTAAAACAAAAGAAATACCGTGATGAAACTTCTTTATTTTTAATTGAAGGAATTCATTTGGTAGAAGAAGCTAGAAAACATGGTTGTATTGAAAAGATTGTTACAACTTTAGAAGATAACTATGATGAAGATACACTGTATGTCTCTTCACATGTTATGGACAAACTAGCCTTTAGTAAAACACCTCAGCCTATCATGGCAGTGTGTAAAATGAAAAAAGATCAAGACATAAGTTTAGATAAAAATAGATATTTATTACTTGATAGAGTTCAAGATCCTGGTAATGTAGGAACGATGATAAGAACTGCTTTAGCATTTGGTTATGATCAAATCATTATGTCAAAAGATTGTGTTGATTTATATAATGATAAAGTGATTCGTTCAACTCAAGGGGCATTGTTTCAAATGGATGTGATTGAAACTGATTTAAAAACAGCGATACATTCATTACAAGACTCTGGTGTTGAAGTATATGGAACATGCTTAAAGAATGCTTCGCCAATTCAAACATATAAGAGAGTTGATAAAATGGCCTTTGTGATGGGAAATGAAGGTCAGGGGATATCTTTAGATATCTTAGATATTTGTGATCATTTGGTGTATATTCCAATTGATTCTATTGAATCATTGAATGTTGGGATTGCTTCAGCAATTACGATGTATCACTTCCAATAAAAAAGGGCTTGTTTTTAAAGCCTTTTTTCGTTATAATATGATAAGTTAATACGAAGATAAGGATAAGTAAGTAATGAATTTGTTTAAGAGAGGGAAACGCAAGCTGTGAGTTTTCTAACATTGCATTTACTGAATTCACCTTGGAGTGCGACTAATCATCGCCGTCTACACAACGTTACTGTGAATTAAGAGCATAACTGATGTTATGAATTAGGATGGTACCGCGATATAAATCGTTCCTATATGGAGCGATTTTTTATATTTTAAGGAGGAATAAGTATGGATGAATTATTGAAAATCAAAGAAGAAGCTTTATTAAAGATTGAAGCTTGTGAATCATTAAAGGATTTAAATGATTTAAGAGTTCTTTATTTAGGTAAAAAAGGACCAATGCAAGCAGCTATGAAATCAATGAAAGATATGTCACAAGAAGAAAGAGCTTCTTTTGGTCAAGTTTCAAATCAAGTGAAACAAGATATAACAAATTCTATTGATGAAAAGAAAGAAACTTTAGAAGAGTTAGAAATGAATCAAAAGTTAGCAAGTGAAAACATTGATATTTCATTACCTTCAACAGCTTTACCATTAGGGAGTTTACATCCTTTATCAGTGGTAAAGAATGATATTGAAGAAATGTTTTTAGGAATGGGTTATCAAGTTGCAGAAGGACCAGAAGTAGAAAGTGATCATTTTAACTTCGAGTTAATGAATTTACCACAAGGACACCCGGCAAGAGATATGCAAGATACATTCTATATTGATGAAAAGACATTAATGAGAACACATACATCACCAGTTCAAGCACATGTAATGCTTGATGCCAAAGGGCAAGGACCTATTAAAGTCATTTGTCCTGGAAAAACATATCGTAGAGATGATGATGATGCAACGCATTCACATCAATTTATGCAATGCGAAGGATTGGTTATAGATAAAAATATTACAATGGCTGATTTAAAAGGAACTTTAGAAGTATTTGCGAAAAAAATGTTTGGAGAAAAACGTAAAATACGTTTAAGACCATCATATTTCCCATTTACTGAACCAAGTGTTGAAGTTGATATTTCTTGCCATAACTGTGAAGGAAAAGGATGTCCAATGTGTAAACACACTGGTTGGATTGAAATACTAGGAGCTGGAATGGTAAATCCTAGAGTTCTAGAAATGTGTGGATTTGATCCAGAAGTTTATCAAGGATTTGCGTTTGGAATTGGATTGGAACGTGTTGCAATGTTAAAATACGGTATTGATAACATTAGAGATTTCTATAATGATGATTTAAGATTCTTAAATCAATTTGGAAGAAAGGGGTAGTACGATGGAAGCAAGTTTAAAATTATTAAATGAATATGTTGATATTAGTGATCAAGATCCAACTACTCTTGCCGATAAGATTACAAGAATTGGTTTAGAGGTTGAAGGAATGCATATCTTAGCACGTGGTGATAAACTCGTGGTAGGTGAAGTTAAAGAATGTCAACCACATAGTGATAGTGATCATTTAAATGTCTGCCAAGTTGAAGTAGAAGCAGGTGTTATGACACAAATCGTTTGTGGCGCACCCAATGTTGCGGCTGGTCAAAAGGTCATTGTGGCATTGCCTGGTTGTGATTTAGGTGATGGCTTCAAAATTAAAGAAGGTCAAATCAGAGGCGAAGATTCTAATGGTATGATTTGTTCTATTGCTGAGCTAGGAATAGATGCACGTTTATTAAAAGATGAAGACAAAGATGGTATTCATGTATTAGACAAGGATGCCCCAATTGGTGTAGAAGCTCTTTCATATATGGGCTTAAAGGATACAATTTTAGAAATTGGTTTAACACCTAATAGAAGTGATTGTATGGCCTTGACTTCATTAGCTTATGAAGTTGGAGCAGTATTAAATAGAAAAGTAAAATTACCTCAGGTAAAGAAATACGATGAATTAAAAAGTGATATCAAAGTTATTGTTGAAACTGAATTATGTCCATTCTTTGGCGCAAAATTAATAAAAGGTGTTAAGACATTTGAATCACCAAATTGGCTAAAGAATCATTTATTAGCAAGTGGAATCAAACCTATCAATAATATCGTAGATATTTCTAACTTTATTATGTTAGAAACTGGACAACCTATTCATATGTATGATTATGATAAATTAAAAGAAAAATCTTTTGTGATTAAAACAGGAATGAATCAAAAAGCAATTCTTTTAGATGAAAAAGAATATGAATTATTACCAGAAGATATTATCGTATCAACTGATAAACAAATTGGATGTGTGGCTGGTGTTATGGGTGGTAATGATACGAAAATTGATGAACACACATCAAATATTGTTATTGAAGTTGCTACTTTTGAAGGAGCAACATTAAGAAATACTGCCCGTCGTTTAAATCTATTAACAGATGCATCTCAACACTATATTAAAAGTGCATTAAATACTGCTAATAGTTTCAACGTATTAGATCGTTGTGCTGATTTATTAGTCCAAGAGGCTGGGGCACAAGAGGTTTATGAAACCGTATCAACTGAATTAATTGTAAAAGAAAAGAAAGTTTCTGTATCTACAGAAAGAATTAATAGTTTATTAGGAATGACTATTGAAATAGATGAAATTAAAGATATCTTTGATCGTTTAAGTTTTACATATGAATTAAAGGATACAACATTTGAAGTTGTTGTCCCAACATATCGTAATGATATTACAATGGATGCTGACTTAATTGAAGAAGTTGCTAGAATGTATGGTTATGATAATATCCCTTCAACATTACCACAAATGGAAATGACAAGAGGAATCTTAACAAGTAAACAAAGTAACGAAAGATTTATAAGAGATGTTTTAGTGGATTTGGGATTACATGAAACATTAACATATACATTAACTTCTCCTTCAACAGTTAATGACTTTAATTTATTTCATCCATTTGATAATGAAATTAAGTTAATGTCTCCTTTAGGAGAAGAAAGAAGTGTGACAAGAAAATCAGTTGTCCCTTCATTATTACAAGTGATTAATTATAATCAATCGCATGCGATTAAAGATGTATCAGTATTTGAAATTTCAAATACATATGCGGTTGATGAAATCACAACACTAGCAATAGCGTGCATCGGAACATACCACAGTGTTCCTTGGGCTGGGATTAATCGTAAAATCGATTTCTTTGTCGTAAAAGGTTTTGTAGAAACTCTATTTAAGAAACTTTGTATTGAAGAATCACGTTATAGTTTAGAAAGAGTTGAAACAAACAATAAAGATTTCCATCCAGGAAGAAGTGGATATATTAAAATGGGTAAAGAAATTGTTGGTGTTATTGGACAAATTCATCCCTTAAAAGCAAAAAAGTATGATATCAAAGGCGAAGTGGTTGTTGCTGAATTAAACTTAAGCGTATTATTAAACTTACGTACAAAAGCTTTAAAAGCTTCACCAATTCCATTATATCCTGCAGTCACAAGAGATATTGCATTAGTTATGGCAAATGATGTGGCAACATATGATGTTGTACGAAGCATTACAAAAGCAAGTAAACAGTTAGTTAAAAGTGCGACTATTTTTGATGTTTATGAAGGTGAACATATTGAAGAAGGTAAGAAATCAGTAGCGATTTCATTAACTTTCCAAGATAGTAGCAAGACATTAGAAGAAGCAACAATTAACGAAGTGATGAATGCTATATTAGCAGTGGTAGAAAAAGAATATCAAGCGACATTAAGAGCGTAGAAAAAGGAAGTTCAAAGATAATTTGAACTTCCTTTATTCGATATGAGCATAAGATTTTGATTTAATTGTTTTATATACATTGAATATTGTCGAAGAAATAAGAATAGCCAGGGCGATAGAAATACCAATACCTAGTGTTGATAAAAAACTATTCGCAAATGCATCATTTAATCCTTGAACAGCATATAACATCGTATAATAGATGCCGCTACCAGGAACTAAAGGGAAACATCCAATCACAATAAATATCGTTGCTGGAGCCTTACATATTCTAGCAAGTAATTCAGAAGACAAGGCCACGACTAACATAGCAATAAAGCTTTGTAAAAACACATTATTTAGATAATTTGTTGATAGATAAATAATCCAACCGATTGTTCCAATAATAGAACCGATAACTGCAAACTTTAAATGCTTATGAATTCTAAAAATGAATGTAAAACCAATACAACCAATAAAGGCATAAATGCATTGTAGTATGTCGTCCATCTCTATACTCCTTTCAATAGCATCATCATGATACCAACACCAATAGCGATACTTGCAGCAATTAAGATGGCTTCACTCATTCTTGAGAGTCCAGACATAAAGTCACCACTAATGATATCGCGTAAACTATTTGTGATTGCGATTCCTGGAACTAACAACATCAATGTTCCTGTAATGACTGATTGTTGATTAGCAACAAGATTCATTTTAGAACCAAAGATCGCAATACTTGCAAGCACCATACTCGAAAGAATTGTTCTTACAATTCCGTTAATATATAACTTCTCTAGTAAATATATAAAGAAGAATAAAATAAAACCAATGACTGCAGATAAAATCATATCGGCGACTTCACCACCAAAAAAACCACAAAACATTGCTGAACTTATGACATAACCTAAACATATCAAAGGTAAGTTTAAAGACTTTGATTTTATAATTTCGATTTGTTCATTTATTTGTTGATGGTTAATACTTTGATTACTAATCGTTCTTACCAAACAATTCAATTCATATAAATGATCAAGATGAATACGATTTGAACTTGTTCGTTTTGTAGTTTGATAAGGGGTTCCATCATGAAGCGTTAAAGAAAGCGTAAAATATGTTGGAATCGCAAATACTTCAATGTTTTTAAAGTCATATGCTTTACACATTCTTGTTAACGATTCTTCTACCCGATATATTTCAGCGCCATGTTTTAATAATAAGTATCCAACTTCATTAATTGAGTTTAATATTTCCATTTCATTCATTTTTATCACCACTCATTTTTATATCATATTTTCCTCTCATTTCATAGCATTAGTTGCGTTATTTTTCTTATTTTGTAAAAGAAACTCTTTTTATGTATTTGTGATAAAATAAATGAATGAAAGAAGGGGTATGCTTGATTAAGTTAATTGTTTGTGATATTGATGGAACATTGTTAGATGCATATAATCATTTTGATAAAGAAAGTATAAATAAAATCGATGAAAAAAGAAGTAAAGGTATTGAGTTTATGTTTGCGACAGGGAGAGACTTCTCAATGGTAGAAGACTTTTGTCAAGAGCGTGATATCTATAGTCATCTGATATTGAATAATGGAACTCAATATCGCAGTTATGATGGGACAATGGACAGATACTATCCAATGGATAGAGATGCTTTTACAAAGATTATCTCTTTGTTAGTTGAATATGATTATCATATTTCTATTCATACACAAAAAGGGAAATATATATTAGAAGACATCGAGAGTTATTTTGAACGTCATCAACAATTGTTGATGAAATCCAGAAGAACAAAGAATAGCGATGAATTACCAAAAGCGGCCTTTTTCACACGTGAAGGATTTTTAAGAAATACACATGAAGTGAAAAGTATAGATGATATGTATAAACAGAAAGCCTTGCCTTTAAAGATCGATGCTAGGCATCTAAACCCTGAAGAAGCTTCAAATATTCATCAGTTATTAAAAGTAATCCCTCATTTACATATATCTTCTTCCTTTGGTGAAAACATCGAAATCACATGTGATCTATTTGATAAAGGAACAATGCTAAAAGAGGTTCTTAAAGAAAAAGGATTAACAATTGAAGAAGTCGCCACTTTTGGTGATGGTTTAAATGATGTCAGTATGCTTGAAGGTTTTCCTTATTCTTTTGCGCCTTTTAATGCTTGTTTAGAAGCCAAAGAAAAAGCTTCTTATTCACTTGATTTAACAAATGAACAAGGAGCTGTAAAGAAAGGTATTGAAATATTAGAAAAACTTAATCTTCTTTAATATAAGGAATACTTTGGTATTCCTTTTTAATCACTTCATTTTGATTTGGAGAAATTAATGATAAGAGTTTTGTTGCTTTAAATTCAATATCTAATGCCGGGTGTTGATATTTAGAAAACGCAGTAACAATTTGATAAGGACAATCTTTTTTAATGATATTTAGATATTGTTTTCCTTTTTTGTTCATTGCTAATACTCTTAAATAATCAATATTCATGGCAGTAGATATGTCTTCTTTGGTGTTTTTCATTAAGACATGAATTAACATTCTTTGAATACGTGGTCTTGTATATCTTTTTGATAATAATGATTGAATAAATTCTTCGATTGTATTAACAGTTTGAATTTTTTTGATTAATAAGTTTTCTAATCCTTCATCAACCAAATGATAAGTTTTTAACAAATCAGGAGATGATGTTAAAATTTGATAACGAAGATAAGGATAAAAATCTTCTAAACAATATAAATTATCTTGATAACTCTTATCAAGAGGTAATGAGTCTTGATAATCTTCACTGTTGAAGATAGCGTTTCTAATTGCTGTTGCACTTGCAATATTTTGAATATGTGTATCATGATAATCATTAGTACGCTTAAAGCAGTGAGGAGTTATGTTATAGTGATTAAAGATAATTTCTTTAACATAACTTAAACCTAGAAGATCATTTGGTGTTGTTACTTCTTTATGCAAGATATCCTTTAAGGCAAGATTGCAAGCATCAGGATATCTTAATCCTTGTTTCATGTTCTGCTTAATTAAAGTATCATATGTCTCAAGATTATCATCAATAGCTTTAGCAATAGTGATAAATGTCTCAATATGCCCATCCTCGCTACCAAAGCAGATATCCGTTACACCAATTGCCTGTAATAAATCAATAGCGCCTTTAGCAAAATAATCAGCGCTTTGACACGCGTATACAAAAGGTAATTCAATGATAAGGTCAACACCATTATCAACAGCGATACGACTTCTGTCCCATTTGTCAATAATGGCTGGTTCACCTCGTTGAACAAATGAAGAAGACATCACAGCAATAACATAATCAGCTTGCGTTAATTCTTTCGCTTTATTGATATGATATATGTGTCCATTGTGAAACGGATTGTATTCAACTATGATTCCTAGAACCTTCATTTAACCACCTCTTTTTTATTAGTTTATCATAGTTTTGTAGATATGAATAGTTTTGATGAAAAGAAGTGAAATATTCAGTAATTTAGGGAAAAATTTGATTGACATATTTAAGTTGTTTCTATATAATGGGGTATGCGGTGTAAAGGGTGATATTTTTGAAATGGAATTTACAATGGATAACTAAACAAAAGGATGGTCGTTTCGAATTTGAGGAAACGATAACCTTTCCCTCTGATATTTTCCATAACCTTTCACAGATTAATGGACTCAAAGATGTCTTTGTTTCTGGAAATGGTCGTCTTGACATGAAACATCAACAATTGTTTGTTGATTTTAGTGTTAAAGGCCAAATGATTCTACCATGTGCCGTCTCATTAGAAGATGTGGATTATCCTTTTGAGATTGATTCATCAGTTATCTTTGCTTTCTATAAGCCTCAAGAAGATGAGGATTACATAGAAGTAAAAAGAGACACTGTTGATTTAACCCCTGTGATTTTTCAAGAAATCATGATGGAAATCCCGATGCGCGTTGTAAAAGATGGCGCAACTTTGAAAACTGAAGGCCGTGGCTGGAAAGTATTAAGTGAAGATGATAAGGGCGATGATGAAGATTATATCGATCCGCGTCTCGCTAAACTTAAAGATTATTTTAAGGATAAGGAATAAGGAGGTGTACCTATGGCAGTACCACAAAGAAGAATTTCAAGTACAAGAAGAGATAAGAGAAGAACACATGATAAATTAACAGTACCTAGCATTGTGATTTGTCCAGAATGTGGGGAATACAAATTATCACATAGAGTATGCAAACATTGCGGAACATACAAAGGTCAAAAAGTACTATAAAAAGAGCCCTCTAAAGGGCTTTTTTTATTTGGTTAATTCATTGAATAATTTTAAAATAACATTGAAGGTCTTTTTTGATTATAATATAATAAAGATGATAAAGAGGAATGGGATTATTTATAGTCGGTAGGTTTCTAAATAATAAAGGGAGGAAATGTGATGGAATATAAGAATAAGAAAAGAAGCTTTTTAAATTCTATAATCGTGCTTTTTTGTATAGGTGTTATAGTCTTTACTGCTTATGAATCGATATTTCCAAGTATCCCTGAGTTAAATCAAGAAGCCATTGAAAAGACTTTCCAAGCAGATCCTGATTATCTATATCATTATGATCAACTTCCTAAAGAAGAACAAGAAAAATATAAAGTTATGTTGTATGGGTTAATTAACTATGAAAAAGAAATCCCATTAATTGATACAACTGTAAAACAAATGGGTGATATTTTAACGAAGATTATTTTTGATCACCCTGAATTATATTATGTTAATGCAAAATTTCAATATCAAGATATGGATCATTACTTATATTTTTTCCCAGAATATGATTTATCAAAAGAAGAAGTCAAAAAAATTAATAAACGAATAGAAGCGAAAACAAAAGCTATTATAGAAAAGGCAAAGCAAGAAACTTCACCAGTAAAATCTGCAAGAATGATTTATGACTTTGTGATAGATAACAACGAGTATGTAGAGAATCCAAACGATCAAAACATTATAAGTTCACTAGTTGAAGGGAAAACGGTGTGTGCAGGTTATACAAGAGCCTATCAATATATCATGAATCGAGCTGGACAAAAGTGTTCTTATGTAAGAGGAACTGCTAAAGAAAGCATTGGTCAAGTTAAAACAGGTGAATCACATGCTTGGGCATTAGTGAATATAGAGAATGATTTTTATTACTGTGATACAACATGGGGAGATAGTGTTGGTGAAGGCACTGAGCATTCATGTAGTGGATACTTTATGATGAATAGTGATGAAATGTTAGGGTGTTATAATCCTGAAGGAGAATATGAACTGACTAAGGAAAATAAACTTAATTATTTTGCGGATGAATTGGGATATATGACATCTTATGATAAAAGCATTATTTCTAAAGCCGTAAAAATAGGGAAACAGAATAATACAAGAATTGCAGAAGTGAAATGTGCTAATAAAGATGTTTTTGAAAAGGTTAAGAATAAGTTAAAGAATGCATATTTAGGATATGAAGTTTTAAGTGAAAATGGATGTTTTAGTCAGAATACATCGTATTCATGGAATGATGAATTGTTGATGATTGAACTATATTTTTAGAAAAAGAAGAATATTAGAAATAATTGGAAAAAGCGCCGAAAATAGGTGCTTTTTTTGCGTTAAAAAAAATGAAAAAATAATGCAATTTGTATATACAAAGATATTGAATTAGTATATAATAGTGGTATGAAGTGTTATGAAATGTATAAAAATGTTAAAAAGTGGGTGATTTTGAGATGTTCTTTGGTGAATATAGACATAGTATTGATGCAAAAGGAAGATTAAGTATTCCAGCAAAAATGCGTAATCAATGTGAAGAAGAAGTATATGTAACAAGAGGAAACGATGGATGTTTAGCACTCTACACCAAAGCAGGTTGGGAGGCTTATTACCAAGAACTTCAAGCATTACCTCAAAAGAAAAAAAGTACTCGTATTTATGTACGTCTCATTACATCAAGAGCAAGCGAATGTGAATTTGATAAGCTTGGTCGTATTAATATCCCACTTGTATTAAGACAAGAGGGAAAACTTGAAAAAGATTGTGTAGTTGTTGGGGTTGGAGATCATATGGAAATTTGGAATGCTGAGACATGGGATCAATTCTATGATGACAACAAAGACAACTTTGATGATATCTCAGAAGATTTAGATGAATTTGAAATATAAAGGAGAGTTCCATGTTTAATCATATAAGTGTCTTATTGCAAGAAACAATCGAAGGGTTAAATATTAAAGAAGATGGAATTTATGTCGACTGTACACTTGGTGGTGGTGGACATAGTTCAGAAATCTTAAAAAGATTAACAACTGGTCATCTTTATTGTTTCGACCAAGATCAAAATGCAATTGACGCTGCTAATAAAAGATTAAGTGAAATTTCTTCATCTTATACAATCATTCATTCTAACTTTGAAAACTTAAAACAAGAACTTCATAACATTGGAGTTTATAAAGTTGATGGTATTGTGTTTGATTTGGGTGTTTCTTCTCCTCAATTTGATGATGGGGAACGAGGCTTTAGTTATAACTATGATGCAAAACTAGATATGCGTATGAATCAAGAACAAGAATTAAGCGCATATGAAATAGTGAATACTTATGAATTTAATGCACTTGTTAGACTTATGCATAAATACGCAGATGAGAAATTTGCGAAACAAATTGCTAGAGCAATCGAAAGACATCGTCAAGATAAACCAATTGAAACAACATTTGAATTGGTTGAGATTATTAAAGAAGCTATTCCAGCTCCGGCAAGACGCAAGGGAGGTCATCCAGCAAAACGATGCTTCCAAGCATTAAGAATAGCAGTTAATGATGAATTGAACGTGTTTGAAAAAGCATTAAGTGATGCTTTGGATATATTAAATGTAGAAGGAAGAATTTCAGTTATCACTTTCCATTCTTTAGAAGATAAGATTTGTAAGTATACTTTTAATGAAGTGACAAAGGATGCTGAATTACCATTAGGAATACCAATTATTCCAGATCATTTAAAAGCTAGATTTAAAAAAATAACAAAAAAACCAATTATAGCGAATGAAGAAGAACTAAAAGATAATCATCGTTCTCATTCAGCAAAATTGAGAATTATAGAAAGGGTATATGAAGATGAAAAATAATAAGAAAAAAGGAACAAGATTTGAGAGAATGACAAAGAAATTAATGATAGGAACATTTGTTGTATTTGTTGTTGGGGTTGTATCATTAAATTCCGTTGAGTCTACTTTAAATATTAATTGTGATAAACTTGAAAATGAAATATCATCAATTAAGTCTGATATCGATGGTTTAGATATACAAAAACAAGAACTTGTTGCTTTCTCTCGTATATCAAATATTGCTTCAGAAAAAGGTTTAACTTATAGACAATCTAGCGTGACTGCTGCCGTAGTAGGAGTTCAAAGAGATTAATGGCTAGTAAAAAAAGAAATACAAATCAAAGTGCAAAGATCGTATTGTGTATCTTTGCCTTTGTTATTGTATTACTCGTGTTGAATGTTGTCTATTTAGGAGCAACAGGAAAACACTTTATTAGTGGTAATGATATTAAGGGTTATCAAGAAAGTCGCGGTGGGTCACAAAAAGTTGAAACTTTATATGCCAAAAGAGGAACTATTTATTCTTCAGATAATGAAGTCATTGCTAATGATGTGAAGAAATATAAAATGGTTGCTATTTTAAGTTCGACAAGAAAGAACCCTGATAAGTCTCCAGCATATGTTGTTGATAAAGCAGAGACTGCTAAGAAGTTAGCACCAATTATAGGCATGGATGAAGTTAAGATGATGGAACGTATGGATTCTACTTCATATCAAGTAGAGTTTGGACAATATGGTAATAACTTATCGGCTTTAGTTAAAGAACAAATAGAAAAATTAAAGTTACCAGGATTGATTTTTACTGAAATGACAACACGTAATTATCGTTATGGGGACTTTGCATCTTATCAAGTTGGATACGCGCAATTAAAAGAACAAAAATCATCTAAAGAAATAATTGGTCAAATGGGTATTGAAAAAACTTACAATGAACAATTGAAAGGTGAAGATGGGAAAAAAGTATACTTAGTTGATAATAATAACTATACTTTACCTAATGGTGTCATCTCACAAACTGATTCTATAGCAGGAAATGATATCTATATGACAATTGATTCAGACGTTCAAACTGAACTAGATGTCCAAATGAAAAAACTAGCAGAAGATATGGAAGTCGATAAAGCTGCTTGTGCAGTTATGGAAGCAAAGACAGGAAGAATTCTAGCAGTTACAAACTTCCCATCATTTGATCCAAATAAAAGAGACTTTGAAAACTATAATGATGCTTTTCTCAATGAAGCTATTGAACCTGGTTCTGTTTACAAATCATTTGTTTATGCGAATGCAATTACAGATGGTAAGTTAGATATTAATCAAACTTATCAATCAGGAACATATACATATAAATCTACAACCATCCGCGATCATAACCAAGGAAAAGGTTGGGGAACTATAGACTATAAACAAGGCTTCTATTACTCAAGTAATACCGCTATTTGTAATATCCTAGAAAAACATTCTGATAAAGAATCACTATTACAAGACTATGAAGATTTAGGTTTCTTTAAATCATCTAAAATAAATGGTTTACCTAGTGCTGGTGGGATTGCTGGTTATAAAAGAGATGGCGATCGAACACTTGAATACTTAACTACTGGATTTGGGCAAGGATCAACGTGGACAGGTTTACAACTGATGCGCGCTTATAGTGCTTTTGCGAATGATGGAAAAACAGTAGAACCTTATCTTATTGATAAAATTGTTAATACTGAAACAAAAAAGACAATCTATAAAGGAAAGTCAGAATATTCAAAACAAATCTTCTCTACTAATGCAGTGCAACAAGTCAGAGATTTAATGGATGGGGTTGTAAATATTAAAGGAAGTACTGGTTATAACTTCCATATGGATGACATTCGTTTAATTGGGAAGACAGGAACTGGTCAGATCGCAAAAGATGGTGGCTATATGAAAGGTTACTATACACACAGTTTTGCAGGACTAGCACCGTATGATGATCCACAAGTTGTTATTATCTTGTGGTATCAAAATGCGATTAGCGGAACAACAGCTTCAAGTTCACTTGTTCAAGCTGTAACAAGAACAGCATTAAACAAAATCAATGAACAACCAACACAAGAAGTAGAAACATCAACATTTGTATTAGATAACTATACAAACCAAAGTACTGCATTTGCGGAAAAGATGTTAACAGCTCATCAGTTATCACCATTAATTATAGGAGATGGAACAACAGTTATGGATCAGTATCCAAAATATGGAACTGAAGCATCATCTAAATCAAGAGTATTCTTACAAACTAATGGAACAAATATAACCATGCCTTCAATGGATGGTTGGTCTAGAAAAGAAGCAGAAGCTTTTGCGAATATGGCTAATGTTGATATTAGTTTCGAAGGGGTAGGGATGATTTATAATCAAAATGTAACCAAAGGTACAGTACTAACACCTGGACAAGCAATTACAGTTATGGCTAAATAGAATAGATGTATTATGAAAGTGTTAAATTTGTTATGAAATTGTTTGCTTTATATTGTAACTTGAGTGAATCAGTGTCATAATGAATGTGTAAGAAATAATTAAACATTTTTAAGTATTATTCTCATTGAATTAATAGTAAGACAATGGGAATAGTAAATAGTGTAAATACAATCGCAAGTCCTTCGAAAGATGGAGTACGCAAAGCTAAAGGGTCTAACCTCTAACGAG
>CAZWXH010000031.1:0-17641 GCA_964637725.1 uncultured Coprobacillus sp.
CAAGGAAAAAGAATTAAAGGAGATGTCCCTTTAATTCTTGTAATGATGGATAATATAAACAATAATAACGAATTGACATTAATTCCATAACTGTTAACAACGCATGTTTTCCAGTTTTACGATTTTGTGCCTTCCCTAAAAGAATCGTATGATCAATAGGGATCTTAATATCGATTTCAGGATTATTCGTGATTAAGATGATTTTACAACCTGCTTTCTTAAGATATTGAAGAATCTTAGTCCCACTATTTGTAAAGTATCCATTGACTGAAATAATAATCGCAACGCTATCTTTAGTTAATTCTTTAGCACATTCTAACTGACGAGAAGAATCCATATAAGCCATAGTAAACTTTTCTAACATTAATAAATCTGTTTGAAAATGAAGGGCAGCACTATGTGAAAACTGAATACCAAAGAATGCGACTGATTCACTATCATGAATAAGTCTTAATGAAGCATCTATTTCTTTCCAGTCTAACACTTGAGGCAAAGTAGAGATATGATGAATAATTTGATTCACATATTCTTGAGTTGCTATTTGTGGAGTGGCTTTCATTTTATCTAAAGGAACGTTAATGAGATTATTAAACTTTTTATCATTAGAATGAAATGTATAACATTCTTGTTTTAAATGAGCATAGTTTTCATAACCCAAAGCTCTACAAAAACGAGAAATTGTTGCTGGAGACACATAACATTCACTTGCAAGTTCACTAATACGCATATCTGATATACGATAAAAATTATTTGCCATAAACCAGGCGATATTATAATTAGTATCGTTTTCTGGAGCAGTATCTAAAAAGATAATTAATCGATAAAATAAGTTTTTCATATATTTCTCCTATTCCTTAACATATTCACCTGCTAATGATGTCTTTAAGTAACTCATACCTTCTGTTTCCTCAATTATAACTTTATCTTTCTTTAAAGTAAATCTTAAAGAATAACCATCTTCTAAGGGTGCAGAAACAGCCGTTGTTTTATTCTTGTAATCAGCATAATTTTGATCTTTTTTACCTTGGTATTCAAAAGTATAATAAAAACCATCAACATAATCATTCTCTAATTCAATCGTTAATGCAATATTATCTTTATTATATATTCCCTCCCATATAAGGGGTGCCTTATCTTCTATTGGTTCTTTTGTTTGACAGCCAACAAGCATCAAACAAAACATCACAATCATCATTTTTTTCATTTTATCACCTAATAATACTATAACCTATATTAATCAAGAAATCACATATTTTTTTACATTTCTCTATAAATATATCCATAAATATGTAATATACTATTGTTGTAGTCAAAAAACATTTGTTTTCCCTTCAAATATGACTACTTCATGATATCCTTTCTAAAACTAGATATCAAACCAAAAACAGATAAGGACTCCCACCTTATCTGTTTTTATGTTTTAATGATTTCTTAACAATTATCACTGTTATATAAGTGAATACAACTAACAGTAAACCACCATATATATATTGATTCATATTATCTTGCGGTGGTTTGATTTCTACAATTTTATCATGATTAGCTTGAGACATAGTTTTTTGCCATATTGGATATAATCTGACGGTATGATTTGGCATTATAAAAACATCATGTTCGCGATAAATTTGACCTTTCCCTTTTTCATTTTGACACCAACCTAAAAATTGATATCCCTGTTTATTCAGATTAATATCTCTCTTTAAAAAAACATAATCGTTTTTATGAAACTTATTTTTATATTCCTGTCTATTCTCTAAACCACTAACATAACTTAATAAATACTCTTTTTCATAAAATCCAATATTATTTTGATAAGTATTGGAAAATGGTTTCATGATTTGACTCTTTATCTTTTTTCCATTGTAATACGTAAAACGATTACCATTCTGGTTTGATTCAACTAATTTTGTTGGTTCATAATCAACAAGTTCCTCACTCATCACATAATAACTTTCTTTAATATTGGTAATAAGAAACTCATAATAACCTGTATCATCAGTATTTGTCTTTGCGATTAAATTATGGCCTTGCCATAATTCTAATTTAAGTTCTGTTACTTTAAGATTATCTGATAACATAACTCCACTTCTATCTTCATCAACAAAAGCATAACCATATATTAGAAAACCTTCTTTTTGTTCATCTAGAATTGAAGCAGAAACAGACAGTAATGAACTTATAAAACAACTAAAGATAACACCAATATATATCCATCGCTTTATCATATATGTTTCACATCCTGTTTAAAGGCTTTCCAGCACCTATTATTTTATGCATATATGCATTTGAGATTCTATAAAGCCATAATAAAAGAATAATCACTTGTGCGATTATTCTTTTATATTGTCTATTTAAGTACTTTTTTGTAGAGATTTAAAACATTCTTATAAAAGATTTTTTCTATTTCTGCTTCATTAAAACCTGCTTGATATAATGCTTTTTCTAACAAGGGCATATAAGAAGCATCCTTGAGTTCAAGATTTTGAGGAATTCCATCAAAATCACTCCCCAATCCTATACAATCAATTCCTCCAACATCTTTAATATGTTGAATATGTTTTACAATATCTTCAATACAAGACTTAGCATCTTCAGCCTTACTTTCTTTTAAAAATCCAGCTGCATAATTAATTCCCATCACGCCACCACGCTTTGATAAATTGATAATCATATCATCCGTTAAATTACGAGCATGATCACATTGTGTTCTCGCATTAGAATGAGTTGCTACAAAAGGCTTGGTCGTATATTTTAAAACATCATAAAAACCAGCATCAGATAAATGTGAAACATCTATCATAATTCCTAGCCTTTCACATTCTTGTACATATTGAATACCAAACTCAGTCAATCCGTTAATCGTATCACAAACATGATAACCGTGACTTTCATCATTCATATCAAAGTTAGGAAATCCGATTTGATTAGGATAATTCCAAGTCAATGTAATCATCCTCACTCCTAGTCGATAATAATTTCTAAGAAAAGCCAAATCATTATGAACAACGGCCCCCTCTTCAAGTGTTAATAAAGCACTCATTATTCCTTTGTTCATATTATTTATAATATCATCATAACAATAAACAACATCAATGATATCCTTGTTTTTATCTATTTCTAAATAAAAAGTATCAATTAGATGTTGAACATGAGTCAGTGGTTCTTCTGTTCCTTGAAGATTTGTGAACATCGCAAAATTCTGTAAAAGATAATCAGCTTGTTTCATCTTATTCAAGCTTATATTTAAATGATTATCTCTTAAGTTTATATCTTTTCCTTCACTTAATAAACGATTTATTTCATAAATCGTATCACAATGCATATCAATAACTTTCATGTATGCCTCCCTAAAAGTTTATATCTTTATTCTGGTAATCCTTAGTAAGTTCTTGAGTTTCCTTAAGCCAAAGAATTGCTTCTTCTAATTCATCTTTTTCAATATCTTCAATAATTTGAAATGTTGCCAACTGACAAACATCATAAATACTTTGCCACAATAAATCAAAGTCTCCTGTTTGATCATCTGCTTTTTCACTAACTTCATAAGCATACATTTCATGTGCTTTTACAATTGCTTCCTCTTTAGTCATTATACTTCTCCTTTTCCTTATTTATGAGTTTTAAATATACACAAGCATTATAGATCCCATCTTCATCAATTGAAGATGTCACATAGCTAGCAAGCGCTTTTAGCTTGGGATTCCCTTGTCCCATCGCAATAGAATATTTTGCATGTCTGAACATTTCCATATCATTCAATGAATCACCAAATGCGATAAAATCTTTTATATGATACATATCTAGTAATATTTGAATTCCAGTTGCTTTTGAAATACCGGCAATCGTAATATCGGCATATGTTGATTCACCAGGTAATACTTCTACTCCTTCTACTGCATAAAAAGGTGCATAGTCATAACCTTTAGGTCCATAGACAATCATTGCATCCACTTCTTGACCAACATATTTTCCTACCTCAGGTATAATATTATTAAAAAAGCGTTGAGACTCTAAAACATATTCATCTGCTTCTTTAGAAATGACTCTTGGTCTTGCTTTTAAGACGACCGCAAAATCATGTTGTTTAGCGATTTCTAAAGTTTGAATAATAGATTGAGGGGATAAAGATGTATGAAATAATGAATTTAATTCTTTATCATAAACATCTTGTCCATTATTACAAACAAATCCATCAAAATCGAATTGTTCGATGAGTGAAGTTCTTTTAAAAGAATCAAACCCTCTTCCTGAAGAAAGAACAATCTTATATCCCGCATCTTTTAATAAATGAAGTGCCTTCCATGTTGAAGCACATACTTGATGATTTACATTATCCTGTAAAGTTCCATCAATATCAAAACATAACATTTCTTTCATAAACATTCTCCTTGAATGTATTATACAAGAATTTATATGTTTTTGACACAATTTTGTTGTATAATAAGAAAAAGAAGGTGAAAGCATGAAAGAACATATTGTTATTGAATCACAGTTTGATAAACTTCCTTTAGATACAATTATTATAAATCCTAGTCACCCTAAAGGAATTATCCAATTCTCACATGGTATGTGTGAACACAAGGAAAGATATTTTGATTTTATGGGGTATCTTTGTAAACAAGGTTATGTATGTATTATTCATGATCATCGTGGTCATGGTAAAAGTGTATACCACAAAGATGATCTAGGTTTCTTCTATGAAAATGGACACAAAGGGATTGTTGAAGATTTACATCAATTAAGTTTATTCATTAAAGAAAGATATCCAAATATACCCCTCTATCTTTTTGGACATAGTATGGGTTCATTAGTTGTTCGATGTTATCTTAAAAAATATGATCAAGATATTCAAGGATTATGTGTTTGTGGAAGTCCAAGTCAAAACCCTGCTTCAAAGATGGGTATTCAACTTGCAAGAATGATATCTCGCTTTAAAAATGATCATCATCGATCTTCATTTATTCATAAGATTAGTTTTGGTTCTTTTAATAAAGCATTTGGAAATATTGAAAACAGTTGGATTTCAAGTGATCAAGAAATCGTTGATGCTTATAATAAAAATCCTTTATGTCATTTTACGTTTACAACGAATGGTTTTGAATCATTGTTTCAATTAATGGAAGAGACTTATTCAGTTACAGGTTGGAATGTTTGTAATCCTCATATCCCTATTCTATTTATTGCTGGAAAACAAGATCCTTGTATTATCAATGTTCAAAAGTTTAATGAAGCTGTAGATTTTATAAAACAAAGAGGATACACAAATGTTTCTGCTCATCTATTTGATGCAATGAGACATGAAATACTTAATGAATTAGAACATCAAAAAGTTTATGACTATATATGTAAAACAATAAACTCTTGGCAATAGTCCAAGAGTTTTTTAACGTGGTAATATATTTTGATATCTTTTTAAGATAAATTGATCATCAAAGTTTTCATCTAAATATTCCGCCACTTGATTATGGGCTGGAACACTCATTTGTCTTTGATAAGAACGACCTAGTGCTAATGCTGATAAAGCCATATCATAACATAAGAATATCGCAAAGAGATAAGTGAGAAGTTTTCCTGCTTTCACTGGAATCTTTTCAATATGCGTAGAGAGAAAGGGATATATATTTTGAACCCAAACAACCGCAATTAAGCCCCAGAAAAAACAAAACAAGAGATTAACGCGACCATCTATATTAAAGGCAATATCACTATAATCCCAAAAGCGGACTCCAAACATATATTCTCCAACAAGACTACAAGCATATTCATAGATACCTCCAGCAATTGTTCCTACCATAAAGATAGATAAATCTCTTTTGCCTTCCATACGATGTAGAATAACTGTTAATAAAACAGTTCCTAGCCCCCATATAATTGAGAATTGTCCATAAACCAAACTACTTCTACTCATTAATTTCCCCATCGTGAAATAACACCAAACCATTTCTACCATGGCTCCAATAAATGAACAACTTAAAAATATCCAAAATAATTTATATGGATTATAACCTTTCGCAAAGACCTTAATATTCATGAACATCCCCCACTTTTGACATAATATACCACTTTTCTTATGTATATTCAAACAAAAGAAGAACTTGCATTAAAATGTAAGTTCTCCATATTTATTTATTTTTTGTTCAACCACTTGATTGTGTTTTAATGATTCTTTAATATTAATAATTCTTTGATTAGATGAACCACGGTACAACAAAGATAGTTGTTTTAAAGATTCTATAAAACGACCATCAATCAGGATATCACAAAGTGATAAAAGTTCTTTTTCTTTATCACCTAACTTAAGAATATCTTCAAAAGTATAACCACTATAAATTATCACATGGAGGTTTCGCTTTTTTAGTTTTTTGACCAGATCGATTAATGGCTCACATTGAATAAAAGGTTCACCACCAGATAACGTTACACCGTCCAATAAAGGATTATTATCAATATCCTTAATAATATCATCTGTATCTTCGATAACTCCTGAGTTTATATCATGACTACTGGGATTATGACAACCAAGACAGTGATGAGGGCAACCTTGCGTAAAGACAGCGTATCTTAATCCTGGACCATCGACAATCGAATCATGCGTCTTACCATATAATCTAATCTTCATTTTGATTTAGTCCATGTTTTAGACGATCAGCTTCTTCAGCTTTTTTACCATTATTAAAACGATCAAGCGTTCCTACCAAATAACCCGTAATTCTTCTAATTCTTTCAAAGCCTTCATGTTCTTCTTCACTTCTTCCACATTTTGGACAAACATCATCAATAATACCACTATATCCACACACTGGATCTCTATCTACTGGATGATTAATTGCACCATAACCCATTGATGCATCATGCATTGCACGAACGACTTTTTCAAAGGCTGGTAGATTCTTAGTTGGATCGCCATCCATTTCAATATAGCTAATATGTCCCCCATTTGTAAGATTATGATATGGTGCTTCAATCTTAATCTTTTCAAAAGCAGTGATAGGATAATAGACTGGAACGTGGAAACTGTTTGTATAGTAGTCTCTATCAGTGACTCCTTCAAGCTTGCCATAGATAGCTCTGTCAAGCTTCACAAATCGTCCTGATAAACCTTCAGCAGGTGTTGCTATTAAAGAAAAGTTTAACTGATACTTTTTCGCTGCATCATCCATACGTTTTCTCATATGGGCAACAATTTGCAAGCCTAAAACACGAGCCTTTTCATTTTCACCTTGGTGATAACCAATCAAAGCTTTTAATGTTTCAGCCAAACCTATAAAACCAACAGTTAATGTTCCATGTTTTAAGACTTCTCTAACTTCATCAGTTGGTTTTAGTTTTTCTGAATCAATCCAAACTCCTTGCCCCATTAAAAACGGATAGTTCATAACTCTTCGTTTACATTGAACTTCAAATCTTTCTAGTAGTTGATCAATACAAATATCAATCATAGTATCTAATTTTTCAAAGAACTCATCCACATCACCTTTTGATTTAATAGCCAACCTAGGAAGATTAATAGAAGTAAAACTTAAATTTCCTCGTCCAGGACTAATCGAACGACTAGGATCATAAACATTAGCCATCACTCTTGTACGACATCCCATATAAGCAATTTCAGTATCTGGTGTTCCATCATAGTATTCTAAGTTAAATGGTGAATCAACAAAAGAGAAGTTAGGGAATAAACGTTTGGCTGATACTCGACATGCTAGTTTAAATAAATCATAATTAATTTCACCTTCATTATAGTTAATTCCTTCTTTAACTCTAAAAATTTGAATTGGGAAAATTGGTGTTTCACCTCCACCTAATCCTGCTTCAGTAGCTAATAAAACATTTTTAATAGCCATTCTTCCTTCTGGCGAAGTGTCCATTCCATAGTTAATAGAACTAAATGGAACTTGGGCTCCCGCTCTAGAATTCATGGTATTAAGATTATGAATTAAGGCTTCCATTGCTTGTAAAGTTTCATTATCCGTTTCTTTAAATGTTTCTGTTACTGTAAACTTCTGTATTTTACAAATGATTTCATCTTCTATTCCTAGTTTATTTAACAATGCTTTTTCTTTCACTAAATAGCCATGATCTTCAATCGAAGGTATTATATTGATCTCTTTCGCTTGTTTGACAACATCTTGAGGATCAATATTCGTTAACAACTCGACAACTTTAAACAAGTTTCTATAATACCATTTTTTATATGATTTCTTTATTCCTTCAGCCATTCCATAATCAAAATTCACAATGGCTTGTCCACCATGTTGATCATTTTGATTAGATTGAATCGCAATACAAGTTAAAGCAGAATAAGTTGATATACTATTAGGTTCTCTTAAAACCCCATGACCTGTTGAAAAACCATTTTTAAATAACTTAATAATATCAATCTGTGTACAAGTTGTCGTTAGGGTTAAAAAGTCCATATCATGAATATGAATGTCCCCTGATTTATGAGCAGCACTATGCAATGGATTTAAAACAAACATTTCATTGAATTGCTTCGCCGCTTCTGTTCCATATTTTAACATTGTTCCCATTGGTGCATCAGCATTAACATTTGCGTTTTCTCTTTTCAAATCACTATCCTTAGCATCTTGAAAAGTAATTTCTTCCATTGTTTTCATTAAACGAGACTTACGATCACGAGAACGTGTTCTATCAGCACGATAAAGAATATAAGCTTTTGCGATACGCACATATCCTTTTGATATTAGTGTTTCTTCTACCGTATCTTGAACAAGTTCAACAGTTGGAAGTTCTGTATGTCTTGCTTCTAATTTCACTTCAACTTCTTTAGCCACAGCAATTGCTGTATCTAAATCATATTTTGCATTTGTGGCTTGAAAGGCTTTATAAATTGCTCCTGCTATTTTATTAACATCGAATTCATCCATTCGACCGTCTCTTTTTCTAATATATTTTATCACTCTGCATACCTCCTCATAATTAATTTAAGTATCTCACATGAAGAAAGCTTTCTCAAATCATGTGAATGATAGAACCCTATAAATAAACAGAAAAAAGATAGTACTGACTATCTTTTCTCCTTCATTATTCAATTGTAGAAATACCCAGTTCATTAATCTTGTTTTTAATCTCTTGAATTGCATGTTTTTCATCTTCACCATTTGCTTCTACTTCCAAGATTGCTTTTGTTGGAACTCCTAAAGATAACACACCCATCATACTCTTGAGATTTACAACTTTACTACCATAACGCAATGTTACATCACAATGGAATTGCTTAACAGCATTCACTAATTCTGTTGTAGGAGTAGCATAGAGTCCAACTGGGTCTTCAACTTGAAATATTAAATTTTGAGCCATATATGATACCTCCCTATCTTATATACATTATACCACAATCATATGCATAACAAAGAGAAATCATTCCAAAAAAAAGAAAAAAAATTATTTTTTTCTCTTCCTATGTTTTTTCTTGATTTTAATACCTTCTTCTTCACCTCTAAAATCAACTAAACTTCCTAAATCATAAACATCATATCCTTGTTTATAAATCTTCTTATATGCTTTTTCACTTATTATCTTATGAAAAGCATATACATAATAAGTAATATCTTTTTCAGGATAATAATCTTCAAACTCATCCATTAAACGAAGTGGAAAACACTCCGCTCCAACAATATGAGCATCATCAAAACCTCTTAGCTCATCAGCACATATAATCATAATCTTATCAGGATTTTTCAAATAATTCTCATAAGCCTCATTAATATCTAATTGTTTAATCTCTATCTTTTTACCAAATCCGAACATAGCCTACCTCCATTAATACATATCATAGCATTTATTCAATCTTTTTTCTATTGCTTTTGTTTTTTTTCTATGATATTATATTTAAGCAATCCAACCGGCCTGTTGGAGAAACGGTTAACTCACATGCCTTTCACGCATGCATTCACGGGTTCGAATCCCGTACAGGTCACCAATAGGGGTGTGGTTCAATGGTAGAGCATCGGTCTCCAAAACCGTGGACGCGGGTTCGATTCCTGCCACCCCTGCCATCAAAAGCAACACTGATTTTATCAGTGTTTTTTTATTTCCATTAGTCAACTGTTCAAATCACTCTTTTATTTATAAAAAAATCAATCCATTAAGGACTGATTTTAAATATTATGTATTTTTTATAGTTACTTCTGTTGTTCGTCGCTACGAACATATACAACCAATTCATTTATGCTACAATTAAGATAGTAACATAGCTTACACAACAAAACAGAATCAATTCTTTGAAACTTGTTTTGACAATATCTGTTAAAATTAGGCCTTGAAATATCCATATCTTTACAGATTTTATTTTTGCTGATATTCTTTTCTTTTAGAATTTCTTCAATTCTAAGCTGTAATTCACCATATTTCATATATATTACCTCCCTTATATGGTATAGTATATTGTAAAATATACTCTTTAATAATTTCCTAGATAGTAAATTACTATACCATAAACTACTTAAAAAGAGTATATTACAATATCATTTGCATAAGGAGGACAACAACATGAACATGCAAGAATTTCTAGATTCCCTAGTATTATTAAAAAAGGATAAACTTCCTACACAACAATTCCCCCTTGGGGACATTCAGTATCTTTCAGTATGTAAAAGAAATGAAATTGAAGATCAAAGCAACTTAAATAAAGATGGTCAATTCTTTATGAAATGTATTAACAATAAAGATAACTCTCAGATTTCTTATATTCAGATTGATGAGCATCTTCATTATATTAAACAACTAGATTCATTTAATATTGATTTAAGAGGGGTTAGACTTTCTAAGTTAGATATAGCTTTTACTGAAGCTCTCTCATTATTTGATGAACTAGCATATATGGAAAATAATCCTTATATTGCTTGTCATTTATATGATGGTATTGCATCGGCATTTTCTATATATGATTCACATGATGCATTTCCAATCTTCAACGATAATCCTTTAATCAAAGAAATGTATTTTTCACAATTTCAATATTTTGTAAAAAAATATACAGCATTTAGATTAAACAAGGAAAAATCAGATATCCAAAGAGGAATCGCATTTAATTCAAAACTTAGAAATGCAGCTGCGGTTTATCTTAAAGAAATGGATCCTTATAAGGCTTACAACAAACAATTTATACATGAATTTAGACAATTTATTAAACAAACAAAAGAATAAAAAGGCTGTTACATCAAGGAAGAAATTTTCTTAGATGTGACAGCCTATTTTCTTATAATCTTTACAATATCCTCAATATTACAATCTAAAATTAAACAAAGGTCTAAAATCGTATTCAAGGTTACACTTTTATTCTTACGAAGAGAATCTAAAGTTCCTCTACTTACATGATGTTCATGTATTAATTGATATTGAGTTATATTCTTTTTCTTTAAAGTTTCGAAAAATGGTTGAAAAGTTATCATCAGATCACTCCTCTCTTATTCATTATAAAATGAAATTGAAATATTGATATTGCCGAATATACGATAATGCTATTTATTTAGAGTATATGAGAACACTCATAATACTATTAGTAATAAAAAGACCTAGCTTTACTTAGCTAAGTCTTACAAATGTTGTAATGTTGATGTATTTGTTGAGAATGTTTTTAAAAACTCATCATACCATACTTTCATTTCTTGAAGAGAAGTTACCTGTTTTAAAGATGCCTGCCCAATTAAAAATGCACTATCACTGTATCGAAAGGAAATCAATGTTTGATCATCTTCTATATATACCCCAGTACCTTCTATAGGATTAAACATATAACCCGTCTTCTTACCTCCTGATAAGTCCATATCCGCATTGACAACAATACATTGTTTATTTTCAATGACAATCTTATATTTTTCATTTTCTTTAGTAATAATAGAACTTAATGAATCATCTTTGATAATTTGATATCCTTTGTTTTCTATTTGTTGGATGAGATTGTCCAGTGACTTTTGAACTTTATTTATTAATTCACTACGAACATTATTATTAAAATAATGAATAGTGAATTCACCAACATCACGAGTTGTTATATTTATATCTTTAATCTTCTTTGTATAATTCTCTTTTGCATCTCTTCTTCCTTTAGATGCAAATGATTTTATATCCTCTTCATCTATCATGGCTTTATCCTGTTGATATATAAGGTATAACCATTGATTCTGTTTTTCCTTATTAGGTTTCACTTCAATTGATTTAATATCACTTGTTAATAACGGTCTATCCAGATAATAAACTTCTGGATTCTCTTGATTAAACATAACTTTAACATTCATATCTAAAAATTCATATGACCAATATACATTACCTGAAAAACCCAAATCTTTAAAATTATTGTTTTGAATAGTTAATGAAGGATCTTTAGCTGATTCTGTTTCTTTATTATCAGATGATTGACAAGCCACTATATTTATACAAAATAAAAGTGTAACTAATAATGCTGTTGCTTTTTTCATAAAGTTCGCCCTTTCATTATATATGGTAATTCGATATTTCTATTCCCTAATTATTATGGCATATGTATAGTCTTTTCACAATCAATACTCTATAAACATTTCTATTACAATTATACTATTTGAAAAGATATTTAATGTCTAAATTAAAATATTATATACATTCACAACTTTTTCACATTATTATTGTATAGTAATAAAGAATGGATAACTATGTTCAAAACATATCTATTAAAAAAATATAGAATAGAAGCATTGAAATAGCTCACTGAGGGGGATCAAGTGATGGATAATCAAAATCAGAATGAACTGAATCATGATGAAAATAAAATTGAGTCAAAACAAGATGATGTTCATATCGATGAAACTATTGAATTAAAACCAAAACGTAAGTATAAACTCAAAAAGAATTATCGCAATAAGTTTTTAATATTTTCAAGTATATTTATTGTATGTATTTATTTTGGGGGATTTATATACTACAATAACTTATTTTTATCTCATACTTTTATAAATGGTTTTGATGTTGCCGGTTTGTCTATTGAAAAGGCAACTTTGAAAATAGAAAAAGGAATTAATGATCATACTTTAACTTTATCTTTTATTGATGGTAAAGAAGAAACTGTTAATAAAGATGTCTGTGGTGTTTCTTTAAATCCAAATAATGATATTCAAAAAGAATATAACAAACAAAATAAATGGTTATGGTTTACTAATTTCTTTACTGATACACATATTGATATTGAAAACTTAGTTACTGTAGATAATACAAAATTAACTCAAGCTATTAATAGTTTAAATCATGTCAAACAAAAACAAGAGGCTCCTGTAGATGCGATTGTTCAATATGTTAATAATCAATTCTCAATAAAGGATGAAGTATTTGGTTCTACTATTGATAAATCAAGTATTGAAAAAATTATCCTCAAAGCATTTAATTATGGAGAAGCAAATATAGAAATAAAAAAAGCTGGTGGTTATGTTGAACCACAAAAGACTTCAAAAGATCCTTCTATTTTAAACTTATTAGAAGCATCTAAGAAGTACGCTACTGCTGTTATCACTTATCAATCGACTACGGGTGATATAGTTTTAGATGGAAATACGATTGCAACTTGGTTATCAGTTGATGAAAAAGGAAATTATTATAGAGATGATGCTGAGTTTAAAAAACAAGCTGAAGCTTTTGTTAAGGAAAAACTTGTACCTAAGATAAACATTGTTGGAAAGAGTAAGACTTTCGTGGGTGCAGGAAATCGAAGATTATCTGTATCTGGCGGTAATTATGGTTATAAAGTCAATCAAGAAAAAGAAGTCGAAGGTTTGTTGGAAGATATATATGCCGGTAAAGAAATTACCAGAACACCTATTACAACTGGTGTTCAAGCCTCATATAGTAATGGTGGTTTAGGTGATACTTTCGTTGAGATTGATATGAGTGCACAACATTTCTGGTTCCATAAAAATGGTCAAATCATTGTTGAATCAGATATTGTAACTGGTCTGCCTAGTGATCCAAGTCGTAAGACTCCTGGAGGAACTTATTATATCTATTTTATGCAACGTGATCGTGTTTTAAGAGGAACGAAAAAGCCTGATGGAACTTGGCCTTATGAAAGTCCTGTTTCATTTTGGATGGCATTTAATAAAGGAATTGGTCTTCATGATGCAACTTGGCAACCTAAATTTGGTGGCAACATCTATAAAACAAAAGGTTCTCATGGTTGTATTAATCTCCCATACTCAGCTGCTAAAAAATTATATGGAGTCTTAAAAAACAATACTCCAGTTGTTTGTTATTACTAAAAAAAGTTCGGTTATAAAACCGAGCTTTTTATATACTTAATTCTTTTTCAAATATTTTTTTACTTGTTAAATAAGCAATAACTAAAATCACAAAAGAGATATCAAAAGGACTTGTTAATGTGATGACGGTAATAAATATCGCCACAGCTATCCCTATTAATTCCATTGAAAACGCTCTAATTGAAAGATGATGTCTACGAATCATCTTAAACTGACTCATTAAATTATGAAGAGTAATATAGAAAGCAACAATCGCTACTAAGATATCAACAGAGAAATTAATCAAATAATTACCCGTTAAAAACTCTTTTATAAATAAGATAACAATATAACTACACATTGTTAACCACAAGCCTGAAATCGTAAACTTTTCACTATCTTGTTTCTTTATAAAATTCATCTTTTCTTTTATTGAGATTGTTTTTTCAATCTTGTTTACATATTCTTTAATATTCTTACTAGAAGATTTATTATTGTTTAATAAATCTTCTAGTACTGCTTCTAAAATAATGTTTGCTTTGATAACATCTTTTTGATGTTGAAAAACATACTTCATAACGTCATTAAAATAAACATATTTATCTTCAGTTAATTCTTTTGCTTTTAAACCATTTTCATAAAATAAATCAAAGCTATCTTTTTTGTTTTTCATTACTTTGTAACCTTATACTCAAATGCATTGATTTCACTTATATGAGAATTAAAGAATTCTTCCATCACACATACCATATAATATGTATCCTTAATTCCAGCTGTCTCATAAGATGAGTGCATAGCAAGTTGAGGTAATCCAATATCAACGCTATTCATTGATACCTTTGTTGAAGAAATGTTACCTAAAGTACTTCCCCCTGCCACGTCAGAGCGATTCGCAAAGAATTGAACTGGAACATTTACTTTCTCACAAAGTCCTTTAAAAATAGCAATACTAACCGCATCACTTGTATACTTTTGTCCAGCGTGTGATTTTACAACAACCCCTTCATTCATATAAACACAATTTGTTTCATCAGTTTTTTCTGGATGATTTGGATGAACTGCATGAGCATTATCTGCACTTAACATAAAACTTGATGCCAATGCACGATAGTAATCTTCTTCTGTTTTTGAAAGTCCCATATTGATTCTATAGAGTGTATCATATAGGAATGTTGAACCAGCACCTTGTTTAGTCCCTGAACCAACTTCTTCATTATCAAAACAAGCAAAAACATTAATTGATTGATTGTTTGTTCCTTTTAAGAATCCTTGAAGTGAAGTATAAGCACATTGTAAATCATCTAATTTAGGTGATGAAATAAATTCTTCATTTATCCCCCAAATAGCAGGTGCATTACGATTGTATAAATAGAGATCACTACCATAAATATCTTCTGCTTTCATATTTAACTCAGCAGCTATTAATTTATTAAAATCACCTTTTTTATAATCACTTCCACCTAATAAAGGAATCATATCAACTTGATTATTATACTTATAACCATCATTTACAGTTCTATTCATATGAATCGCAACATTAGGAATTAAAACCAAATCTTTATCGATTGCTAATAACTTTGTTTGAAAACTATCATTGTTTTTAACAAGAACTCTTCCGGCAATTGATAAAGGACGATCTAACCAAGTAGAACATAACATTCCACCATAACCTTCAGCATTTAATTGAGCATATTTTCCTTTGACTGAAAGCTCAGCATTTTCTTTGATTTTAAATGTTGGTGAATCGCTATGTGATGCCGCAACATTAAAACTATAGTTATCTAACTGTGTTCCAATATTAATTGCTATAATACTTGAATTGTTTCTTGTTACAAAATATTTCTTTCCTGCTTCAATACTCCAAGTATTTCCTTCCAATAATTCAACAAATCCATTATCTAATAATTCTTTTCTCATGTTATCCACAGCATGAAATGCTGTAGGACTCTTTTGAATAAATGATACTAATTTTTCAGATATTTCTTTATACATATTTCTACCTCCAAATATGTTTACATTATAACAATATCCACCTTCGACTTCAAATGAAATACCTAGTGGATATGTTATTATTATTCCTCGATGACCTCTGGTTTATTCTTTTTAGCTAAAACAGGCATAATTGCTCCTAATCCAACTAATATAAGCGGGGTCATAATATTCATAGCAATTTCAAATGGACTTCCTTTAAACATTCCAAGTCCACAACTTATTGCTGTTACTGCTAAACACCACCAACCAAAGAATTTTGCAATAAATTGATTCTTGGTAAAACGATAATCAGCAGGGAATTTCTGTAATGCTTTTCTTAATGCAATATAAGCAACAAATACCCATAAATAACGAAGTGGCATTGTCACAGAGTTTAATTGTGTTAAGAATTTTAAAATCGTTGTAACATCCTTAATTCCTAATGCAGGAATAATAATTAATGGTGTAACAATCGCAACAACTAATAAGATACCATTTTTATAAGCCCCATTTTTATTCCTTTTTAATAATCTTTCAGGAATAAATTGTCTTGCTTGTTTATTATCTAATAACATACGAAGTGGTGCATCAATAGAGATAACCAATGTCGACAATTGTCCTACTAAATTACAAATTGCATAAATAACTAAGAAAGTATTACCAATCCCGTAATATGCTCCTAATTTTTGGAATGACCAATATGCACCATTGGCAACATATGCATCAAAGTTGGCATGAATATCGTTGACATTGAACATCATACCCATCGCAATTGTTCCTAAAATGGCACAAACGATAACCATAATTGCTAAAGCAATCATTCCTTTTGGGAATCCTTTTGAAGGATTCTCTACTTTATTAACATAGGGTGAAATCTTTTCACAACCACCCACCGCAAAGACTAAGATTGATAATGATGTGAAATATTCTAATTTAAATGATGGAATTAAGTTTTTAAAACTCCAATCCATTGTTTCATATCCACCATTTGGATTAATAGCAGGGGCTGCCATCATTAAAATGATAAATAGAATAGACATGACAAACATTGATGAACCAGCAATAGTTGCGAGTTTCTTTAATGGGTTTAATCCTTTTGATGCTACCCATGCAAAGACTAAGAAGACAACCAATGTCATAATTTGAACAACTGATGTATTTAATGAATCATAAGTTGCTGAGTTTTGGAAAAATACCCAACTCGCTGCCTTTAATCCACCTGATGCTTTAGAAGCAATATAAGGCATATGGACTACCCAATAAGTCCACCCTGCATAATATGCAAGTTTAGGCCCTAAGGTTTCATGAATCCAAGAACTCACTCCTCCACCAGCATTTTTAAATGCTGATCCTAACTCACCGACCATTAAGGCATATGGTACAAAGTAGAGCGCAAACATTAAAATCCAGCTAAAGATAACTTGTATACCATTAAAATATACAAATCCATT
>CAZWXH010000032.1:0-9171 GCA_964637725.1 uncultured Coprobacillus sp.
AAACCAATAAATAAAATATATTTTCATTATTTATTGACATTTAATAGTTTGTCTACTCAAATCTTTTTGCGACTTCTTTCAACCATTTTGTGATTTCAATATGTTGTGGACAAGCTTTTTCACATTGTCCACAGTTAATACAATCGCTTGCTTTTCCATGTGTTTCTATTAAATTTTTATAGAATACACTTTGGGGCGAGAAATAATTATCCATATATTGAACATCAATATTATACAAAGAAAAATATCGAGGTATTAATATTTTCTTAGGACAATCAGCAACGCAATACTCACAAGCAGTACAAGGTATTGCAATGCTTTCATTAATAACATTTATGACATCATCAATGACTTTGTACTCTTCGCTATTTAACGCTTTAAAATCATCCATATATGATGTATTATCCATAACTTGTTCTAATGTACTCATTCCACTCAATACACAATAGACATCCTCTAAACTTGCTACATAGCGTATTGCCCAAGATGCTACTGATAACTCAGGATGATAATTCTTAAAAATACTTTTCGCTTTATCTGGAACATTCGCAAGTGTACCACCTTTGATTGGTTCCATCACAATAACTCTTTTCCCATGTTTCACAGCGATTTCATAACATTTTCTAGCTTCTATAGAAGAACTATCCCAATCAATATAGTTCACTTGTAATTGAACAAAATCCACATAAGGATGATTATTAAGAATTTCTTCTAATAAAGTTGGTGAATCATGAAAAGAAAAACCAATCTCCATAACACGACCTTCATCCTTTAAACTTTTTACCCATTCAAAAGTTTTCATCTTTTGTGCTTTACGATAATTAATTTCCCCCATATTATGAACCAAATAATTATCAAAGTATTGAACTTGACACTTACTTAATTGATCTAGAAATACTTTTTCATGATCTAATGGTGTATTAACATATCCCATAGAGATCTTATCAGTTAAAAAGAAACTTTCTCTAGGATATCTTGCTGATACACTTTTTCCAATCGCTATCTCACTATAACCTTGATGATAAGGATAAGCAGTATCAAAATAAGTAAATCCTTTATTCATAAATTCATCAACCATCTTATTTAATGTCACATAGTCAATCTGTGTTTGATTGCCATCAATAACTGGCAAACGCATAAAACCAAATCCCAATTTTTTCATTTTAATCCCCTTTTATATCTTCTTGTTTTTTAAACTACTATCATAGTTAGCTATTTTATTATTTAAATATTCCATTACATTTTGAAGCTCATCTAACTTTATTTGGAGTTGCTCTCTTTGATTCAGTAATATTTGTTTACGATCAACAATTGTATCATCACCTTCATTAAATAATTCAACATATAATTTAGTATTCTCAATACTTAATCCAGCAGTTCGCATACATTTAATAAAATTGATTCTTCTTAAATCTGCTTCTTGATAATCCCTACGACCACTTGAATCCTTTTTTACTGGATTCATTAATTGAGCCTTTTCATAATAACGCAATGTATCAGCTGTTAAATCAAATTTTTGACAGACTTCAGCAATTTTCATATGATCATCTCCTTCTAATTCTATTTTAACAGTTAGAGTGTACTCCATGTCAAGAGAAATTAAAAAAGTTCTCAATAAAGAGAACTTAGTTATGAATTTTAAAGGTTTTTGGTGCCAACTTATACACCAACAAGCATCCTACAATGCAATACACTACACAAAAGATAATAGTTGATAAGCCAAATATAAGTGTTGGTATTTTCAAATTAATAAACATATAACAAACAAAATAAGTTAATGAAGTACAAATAGAGTACATTGGATTTTTAACTTCTGTATATGCGTTATATGGTTGTAATAAATAATACAAAACTAAATAATGAGTAGAAAAGAAAACACTTGTACATAGTATAGAAACTATTGAAATTAAACTATGAAACCATTCTTGAACTCCACCATTAATCATTAATATCAAAGAAACACCAACTCCAATTAACAAGGCTGGAATAAGATTCATCTTAACCATTTCTCTTAAACGAATCTTAAATAAAGATAGAATGTGTTGAGGACTTCTATAAAATGCATAAGTCAACATACTATGATCACAGTTAATAAACATCGCTTGAGTAATCCGATTAGTCGTATTTAAGAAATACAAGACAAACACAAAATATGGTAACGCTGATGTAAAAGATGAAACTACATTATCTACCAAACCTAAACAAGTGATGATTAGTGTTATGATCACCACAACAATAATTATATAACATTGTCTAATTGTTGACTTCCACAATATCTTCTTATGTCTCTTCATAAATATTTCATTAAAATATTCATAGCCATTTTTCTGACTTGTTAAATTTGTATCAATATCAATAAAGCTATGATAAGATTCAGCAACCATTTGAGAAGAAGATGAACTCAACATTTTAGAAACAGTACTTAATAATTGATGATACATACGATGATAACAATCAAACTTTAAAACATAGATCAAACTATAGACTCCTAACAATATAGCAACCATAGTCAATCCATAGAAAAACTCAATTGGTATTAATATTTGAAATTGTAACGGTAAATAAGCACAGATGAAACACATAATTGAAAATGTAATTGTATATTTGTTTTGACTATTTTCACTATGAATGATTCCTCTTGATTTATAATCTCTTAAAAAATATTGTATAACAATCAATTTGATACTACATACAAACAATGAGATTAACAAGCATAATCCAAAAGATAAATTGATCATAGTATTGAAACCAAAGAAACAAAGTGTGACTAAAAAGCCAATAAAGTGTCTTATTAACACATAGATATAATTAGATAAAGCAAAGTGCGTGGAATTCATTTTCATAAGTATAACAGCATAATACTTATCTTTAGTCGGTGATAACATCCCCGTATTCAAAATACCCCCAATAAGTGTCAAAAAGAATATAATATGAATAAATGCATTTTGAGAATCAACATTAAAAAATGACATAGGAACAAGTAGCATAAGTGGGATATAGAGAAACTTTCCTAAAAACAAAGAAACGATTTCCCATATAACACTTATAATATTAGCAAATACCTTTAAACCTTTATTTTTATATAATGAGGAAGGTAAAAGTTTTTTTATGAAAGGTATTCTTTTTAAAGAATAAATGATTGAATTAACACGATATGTATTCTTTAAACGAAAAGAAACCAAGAATGTTTTAATCATGATTATCATCCTTTAAAATTTGAATAATCTTTTCTTTAAAATCATCGTCATTTAAATCTTCTTGTTCTATTTTCATCAGTTGACCTTTATTTAAAATAACAATTTCATCACATAAATCAACTGCTAGTTCCATAATATGTGTTGAAAATATAATAATATGATCTTCTTTAATTCTTTTAAGAAGTTTTTTCATTTCATCTGCAACAACAACATCTAAAGATGTTAAAGGTTCATCTAATAATAATATCTCAGGATTAAAGATGAAATTAATTAACATTTGCATTTTGTTTTTCATACCATGGGAAAAATCTTTTAACAAACGGTCTCTATCTTCAACTTCAATATTTACCATATCGAAGTATTCATCTAAGCTTTTTAATTCCTTAATATTACTAGCATTAATATCTATAAAGAATTTTAAAAATTCTCTAGCTGTTAAAAATTCTGGTACTGTTGGTGTTGATAAAACATAACCAATATCATCAATATTGACTTTTCTTTTATCATCTTCTTGAATATAAAATTCACCATCATCAACTTCAATATCTTGATTCAAACAATTAAATAAAGTTGTTTTACCAGAACCATTTCTACCTAACAAACCATATATTTTTCCTTTAGGAAATCGAAAAGATATATCTTTTAATACTTCTTTTTCATCAAAAGACTTCTTCAAATGTTCAATAACTAGCTCCATAAAATCCCCTCCTAGATAAAAAAACTATATCATATTTTTTATACAAAATGAAGAAAAATCGGTTTTCATATAGCCTATTGCTTTATTATGTTTTGAAGTATTATCACTTTACCTTGATAATAATATGAACTCATGAAATAATAGAAAAAAAGGAGGGATATTATGTATCTCATCATTGATGTTGGCGCAACTTATACAAAGTATGGTTACTACCAAAAAGACGGAAGCCAACAAAGTTCTCATAAATTTTTAACAGTCAAAAGCAATCGTGAAGATTTTTATAGCAGTATAATTCAATTAGTGACTAAAGATATCGTAGGTATTTCTATTAGTATGCCTGGACTTTTAGATAGTGCTAGTGGTTATGTAGAATCTATCACCCTTCTGCCTTTTCTAGAAAAACATAATATTATAAAAGAGTTATCTTTATTAACTCACCTTCCCATTTCTATTGAAAATGATGCGAAGTGTGCAACTTTAGGAGAAATGTGGAAAGGTCATTTAAAAAATGTAAACAATGGTTTAATGATTGTTATTGGAAGTGGTATTGGCGGGACTTTAATTATAAATGGACAAATCATAAATTCAAAGCATCACAAAGTTGGTGAGATTGGTAGTATTTTAATGCCTAAAGATTTATCATATAATCAAATGACTAACTTTGGACGTCATAACAATGCTAATCATCTTATCAAATCTTTATCCGAAATTATCAACTGTGAAAATGATGGAAAAACTGTTTTTTCATTATTAAAACAAAATAAGAAAGCTATGAACTTATTTATGCAATATTGTAAGGAAGTTGCATTCATGATTTATAATTTAGATTATATTCTTGATTTAGATATCGTTTGTATTGGTGGCGGTATAAGTGAACAAGCTTTTTTAATCTCTTCTATAGAAAAACAATATCGAGACTTAAGAAAAAAATACAAAGAAGATGAACATGAACCTAAAATATGTTCATGCCAATACCATAATGAAGCTAATCTATTAGGGGCTTTATATCATCATATCGAAAAAGATGTTGAATAATTATTCAGCATCTTTTTTAAAATATTCATATATTATTTTTTCATCTGTTTGAAGTTGATTGATTAATTCATCTTTATTTTGAAATGATTTTTCATAACGAACAAAGCGATGAAACTCTACTATCATATTTTCTCCATATATATCTTGATTAAAATCTAATATATAGACTTCTAACGATGGTTTATCCAACGCTGTGAAAGTTGGATTAAAACCTATATTACACATTCCTTTATATCTTTTTCCTTGGATTATAACCATTACCGCATAGACTCCGTTCGTTGGCAGATAGTAAGAATTATATTCCACATTAGCGGTTGGAAATCCTAAGGAATGTCCAATGTTTCTTCCTTTTATTATTTCACCTTGAACACAATATTTTCTTCCTAACAATTCATTCATGTCATCTATTTGACCAACTTGGAGAATATGACGAATGCGAGTAGAAGAAATCTTTTCATTTTTATACATAACTTCATTAATAATAGTTGTATCAAAACTATCATTATTTTGTAGAGTATGAGTATTCCCACTATTTTGTCTACCAAAACGGAAATCAAAACCACAGACAATATGTTTGATATGACAATCAATAATATAATGTTGAATGAAATCTTCGGGTGTTAGATTAGCGATATCCTTAGAAAACTCAATTACAAATAAATAATCAAATCCAATGTCTTCTAGAATTTTTATTCTATCTTCCATTGATGTAAGATAACGATCATCATCACTGTATCCTAAAACAAATGCTGGTGAATGATCAAAAGTCATGAGTGCTTTTTTATAATGCTTCTTTGATGCGATTTCAGCTACTTTATGAACCAAGGCCATATGACCAATATGGAGTCCATCAAAAAAACCAACAGCACTACACACAGGTTCACTAATATTAATTTTTTGTCCTTTTAAACGAATAACTTCCATTAAAATAATCCCCTTATACTTTTTAAATATCCTTCACCATCTGGCCCATACACAGCCAAAACTTTTCCAAGATGCTTAATAACAACTTGATGATCTATATCACTTTTAATCTTCTTACCATGAATGACGATGTTTTCATCGTCTATCTCATAATGTTCAAAAGAAGAAAATGCTTCTTCAATTGATAACATTGTATAATTATTGTTTTCAACATCTTCTATACTATAACAATCTTCTAAAAGAAAACTCCCTGATTGACTTCGGAGTAAACAAGACATATGTCCTGGATAACCAAGCTTTTTAGCAATGTCTACACATAAAGAACGAATATAAGTCCCCTTCGTACACTTGACTTTAAACTTTATATTTTGATTATGTTGTTCAAGTAGAGAAATACTTAGAATTTCAATATGTCGTGGTTCAATATGAACTTCTTGATTATTTCTAGCATACTCATATAATTTTTTTCCATTAACTTTAATTGCCGAATAGATTGGTGGAACTTGAAGTTGTGGACCTAAAAAAGATAAAATCGTTTCTTCCACATTTTCAACACCATTAAACTCTTTTGTTTCTAGAACAACTCCACTAGCGTCATATGTATCCGTTGAAGTCCCTAATGTAAGAGTTGCAATATACTCTTTCTCTTCACTTGTTAAAAACTGTAGCGCTTTTGTAGCCTTGCCAATACATAACACTAACACACCAGTTGCATCAGGATCTAATGTTCCACAATGTCCAACCTTCTTGGTATTTAATATTTTACGTATCTTTCCCACTACATCATGACTTGTCATGCCAGCAGGTTTATTAATTAATAATATTCCATCCACTTTTATCACCTTTTTTAGTATAACATAAACAAAGAAAAATGAGTACAAAAGACTCATTTTAATCTACTTCTTTAAATATTCTTTTCATAACAACATCAAATGTTGCATCTTTACCAGCGACTTCTTCTGATTGATATTCTTCTGGAAAAGTCACTTTAATAACTCTTTGTTCACCTTTTTTCATACCAATAATTTGTTCTTCAAAACCTGGAATAAAAAGGTTAGATCCTAAAACATAAGAATAATCAGTAGCTGTTCCTCCATCAAAAGCAACTCCATCTACTTTTCCTACAAAATCAATGATAACCAAATCTCCTACTTCTGATATTTCTTTTTCAACTTTTTTAGGACTAGAACATCCAAATAGAAAACATGATACAAATACGACTAATAGTAATTTTTTTAACATTTTCATTTCCTTCTCTCTATTTATGATTAATGACATAATAATTTTTCTTACCACGTCTAATCACAGTTGCTTCTTTTCCAAATGCATTCTCTTTCTTTATGACAAATTCAACATCCGTAATTTTTTCACCATTGACTAATACTGAACCACCAGTCACAAATTGTCTTGCTTCACGATTAGATGATGCTGCTTTGGTTTGAACCAAGGCATTGAGTATTTGTGTATCTTCATCCATATCAAAAGCTGGAACACCATTAAAACATGACTTTACTTGTGATAATGTTAAGTTTTGTATTTGTCCAGAGAATAACATCTGACTAATTTCTAACGCTTCATCATATGCTCCATCACCATGAACAAAAGTAATAACTTCTTTCGCTAATGCTTTATGAGCTTCTCTTAGATGTGGTTGCGTTTTATTCTTTTCTTCTAATTCTTCAATTTCTTCTTTTGATAAGAATGTTAAGAATTTTAAGTAATCAACAACTTTTTCATCTTCTGAGTTAATAAAGAATTGATACATTTCATAAGGTGAAGTCTTTTCTCTATCTAACCAAATAGCATGTCCATTTGTTTTACCAAATTTAGTTCCATCACTCTTCGTTAATAAAGGCATAGTAAAACCATACGCTTCTTTCCCAGTTTTCTTTCTAATTAATTCAATACCTGCTGTAATATTACCCCATTGATCTTGACCAGCAACTTGCATATGACAATCTTTGTTTTCATATAACCAATAAAAATCCATAGCTTGCATAATCATATATGAGAATTCAGTATATGTTATCCCTAAATCTAATCTTCTCTTTACAACATCTTTCGCTAACATATAGTTAATATTAAAATATTTACCATAATCTCTTAAGAAATCAATAAAGTTTAAATCCTTAGACCAATCATAATTATTAACAACTTCAAATCCAAACAAATCTTGAGCTTGTTTCTTTAAACAATCAAAATTGTGTTGAACTTGTTCTCTTGTAATCATTGGTCTTTCTGTATCAGGCTTAGGATCACCAATTAACCCAGTTGCACCTCCTACCAATAAAATAGGATTATGTCCTGCATCTTTTAATCTTTTACTAATTAAAAAAGATGAGAAATGTCCAATATGTAAACTATCCCCCGTAGGATCAGTTCCAATATAGAAAGTCATTCCGCCTTTATTTAATTTTTCTTCTAATTCTGGAGAACTCACATCTTTAATAAGTCCTCTCCATACCAATTCATCATAAATTTTCATAATTTTTCCTCCTTTAAATATAAAAAAGAATTCATCAAAGGACGAATTCTCGCGGTACCACCTTTATTTATGCATAAGCATACACTCTTGTTGATAACGGTACATCACCGTCTAAGCTTTTCACTTAGATGCTCAAGAGTGTATTCATTATATTCATTGACTTGTTTTCACCAACCACAAGCTCTCTAATACAATTAATATAATTACTTGTCTCTTTCAACGCTTATTAATATAATATTAGATTTTATCAATGAAGTCAAGACACAATATTTAACCATTTTTTAAAGTAAAATGATTCTCTTAAAAGAGAACCATTTATTTTGTCGTATTTCTTTTCATTAATAGATGTTGAACTGATACTTCTTTTGTATCAATTTCTTCATCGTTAAGAATTTTCGTTAACAAACGAACTGCTAAAGCTCCCATATCATATACAGGAACATTAAAAGAAGTCAATGAAGGTCTACACATCAGTGCATAACTTGTATTCATCATCCCGATTACTTCCATATCAGTAGGAACTTGAATACCATTATCAGTTGCAGCATTAACAATTGCTACAGCTTCTTTATCATATCCAGCAAATATTAAATCATGTTTATGATTTTTAAAGTATTCAAAGAATTGTGGATAACTCTTTTCATAGTGAGTTGATGTATGTATAATTTGTTGATCAGGATTAAAAGATAAGCCATTATCTTGATATGCTTTTTCTATTCCACCAATCATATCATCAATCTTAATTAAGTTTTCTTGTGGACTCACAAAAACAATGTCCTTTTTCCCGTTCTTTAAATATTCATTAACAAGATCATAAGCAATCTTTCTTGAAT
>CAZWXH010000032.1:9271-17385 GCA_964637725.1 uncultured Coprobacillus sp.
TTTTTCCCGTTCTTTAAATATTCATTAACAAGATCATAAGCAATCTTTCTTGAATCCACAAAAATAGAGCCCATATATTCACTAGAACAACATTGTCCTATAACAACTGAAGGAATCTTATATTTATTAACGAGAGCTATATCTTGTTCAATATTCTCGTTATTAAACAAAATAACACCATCTGCTCTTGATTTTACAACTCTTTCAATAACAGTATCAATGGGATTTCCATCACCTATTTCATCAGTTGTATACATACTTACATTATAATCTAATCGACGACTTGTATCACCAATACCACCAATCATATCCTTAACATGAGCAAATAATGATTGTGGAAAGACAACAGCAATTGTTGTTGTCTTGCTCGTTGCAAGACCTCTTGCTATTTGGTTAGGTTTAAAGTCTAAATGTTGAATTGCTTCCATAACACGATCACGAGTTCCTTGTTTAACGACACTAGAATCATTAATAACACGTGAAACCGTTGCTAAAGAAACACCTGCTTCCCTAGCAACGTCATAAATAGTTACACTTTTACTCATGTGATTAGTCTTTGATCTCTTCAATCATTTCTTCAAGTTTATCTTCAACATCATCGATTTCGTTTTCTAATTCATCAAAAATTTCATCTTTTAAATCATCTTCTAAAACTTTAGTTTTCACTTCTTCAATTTTAGCATTTACTTTTTCTGATAAATCAACAACACCTTCTTTAACTTGCATATATTGATCAGATTCTTTAACCTTAATAGCAAAATCTTCTAGTTTATCTTGTAATTCAGCAAGTTTTTCTTTTGTCGTACTTTTAAATTCATCAATATCAAATTCATCAACAGATTTCTTAATTGTTTCAATTGTTTGACCTAGAATAGCTTCAACATCTTCTTTAGTCATGTTTTTAACATTATCATAAGCTTTCAAAGATTCTCTTTTAATATCATCTCTTAACTCACTACCTTTTTTTGGAGCAAACAATAATCCTGCAGCAGCTCCGATACCTAAACCTAAAATAAATTTACCTAATTTCATTTTATCTATCTCCTTTTATTTTTTTCTTTTAAATATTGATAATAATGCTGTAAGTCCAGAAAATAAACCAGCCTTCAAAAATCCTTTTGAAAAGAATCCATTAACTAACTCTACAGGAGCATTAAGCATTTCTAGTTTATTATTAACATCATCTAGAATATGATTAACTTTATCCAATGTAGTTTCTGTGATTTTCATTAAAACAGTGGCTTCTTTAACTGCACCAGAAATACTAATCAATAAGAACCCTAAACAAACAAGTGCAAATGCACCAGATAAAAGCAAAATACTATAACTTATTAATTCTACGTCCATAAGTTCTCCTTTCTGCGACTTTTATTAATTATACCATAATTTTCCTTTAGAATAAAGTTATTCTTCATGACTTTCCTTATACTCAATTACCATGTTTTCTAACTTATAAATATCTTTACTACTCATAAATAAATAAACGACATTATCATGAGCAGATAGCTTTTTAACAGCATCTTGATCTTCATGAATGACTGTTGCTCGAGGAATATACTTTGCGATCTCATAGATATCAATATCTATTCCATCTTCATGTTTAGCATTCTCAGGAAAATGCACAAGATAAGGATGATCCGCAAGATTTATTGCCTCAGCAAATTCTTTCGCAAAAGTTAATCCTCTAGAAAATCTGTCTGGTTGGAAAATAGCAACAATCTCTTTGCCTGGATATCTTGACCTCGTTGCCTCAATGACATAACGAATCGCAGTTGGATGATGAGCATAATCATCAACATATATATTATGACCAACTTTCTTAACTGTATAACGACGTTTTACGCCATCAAATGTAGCCAAACGTTTTTGCATATAATCAGCGTCCATATTCTCTAAATACCCTAGACTAATAACAGCCAAAGAGTTATATAACATATGCATTCCATAAAATGGTAAAGCAAAATGACCAAATAAATCATTATGGATATAAACATCAAATGATAAACCATGATCATTGTTGATAATGTTTTTAGCTAAAATATCATTTCCTTCATTCACACCATATTTCAATACTCTCTTTGTATAATTTAAACGTGCTAGATGAGGATCATCACCCCAAACTAAAACAGTGTCTTTGACTTGAGAAGCAAAAGTTTCAAAAGATTTTTCATATTGTTCCATTGAATGAAAATAATCAACATGATCTAATTCAATATTATTGATAATAGCATAAGTCGGATGATAATGTAAAAAATGATCCTGATACTCACAAGTCTCACTTATAAAATATTTACTATCTTCCATCGCATGTCCAGTTCCATCACCTATTAAAACAGAAGTTTTATCATACTCTTTAAACAAATGATATGCCATTCCTGTTGTAGTTGTTTTCCCATGAGTTCCAGCAATTCCTACTGATACATATCGGTCCATTAATTCACCTAAAAAATCATAATAAGTATATGTCTTAACATTTGGATTAGATAACGCTTCTTTGACTTCTTCATTGCTTTCATCAAAAGCATTTCCAATAATAACATTATATCCATCTTTTATGTTTTGTTTATCAAAAGAGTAAATAGAAATTCCTCTTTTCCTTAATTCATCTTCAATGAATATATATTTATCAATATCACTACCAGCAACTTCATGACCTAAATCATATAAAATAGTTGCAAGTGAAGCCATACCTGAACCTTTAATTCCAATAAAATAATACATTGATTATCACCTCTCAACTATTCTAGCATAAATTTTGTAAAAAGTATTGATTCTACATAATTTTTTAAAATATTTTTTATAAAATTTTCAATCCAGCACAAACTAATAATGTCAATAGAGATACAAAGGAGAACACTATGAGTCAAAAGAAATCAAAAAACAAACAAGTGAATAATCAAAACAAAGGTTATAACCAAAATCAACAAGCAAATGATAGTTATAACAATGAATTAGTTAGTGAAAAATACAAGAACAATTCAAATGCTCAAGCTTAAAAAAAGACTGTTTCGAAAGAAACAGTTCTTTTTTTTACTCGATTATTCTTAATTCTTTTGAATATGAATTTAAAACTTCACAACCATCTTGAGTCACTAAGACAAGATCTTCTATTCTTACTCCAAACTCACCTTGAATATATATTCCTGGCTCAATAGAAAAAATCATACCCGCTTCTACTTCTAAATCAAAATTAGCTGAAACATCACCATATTCATGGACATCTCTACCGATAAAATGACCTAAACGATGATTAAAATTTTTGCCATATCCAGCTTTACTAATTATATCTCTCGCTGTTTTATCGATATCACTCAATTTCACTCCTGGTTTAATCATAGCTTCTGCCGCCTCATTAGCAGCTTTAACAAGATTATAGACTTCTCTTTGTTTTTCCGATACCGTTTTGTAGAATACTGTTCTCGTCATATCACTGCAATAACCCTTATATATTCCACCCATATCAATAACAATACTGTCTCCTGGTTTTAATTGGGTACCATCACCTTCATGATGACCATCAGCACCATTTTTTCCATATGCGATAATAGCTGGAAAAGAAAATGAAGAGCAGCCTACTGATTTTAAGATTGAAGTTACTTGTTCAGTGACTTCAATTTCACTTAAATCACCTTGTGAACATAATTCAATGACTTGATCAATAGCACAATCATTCAAACGACTTGCTTCTTTCATCAAATCAATTTCATTTTGATCTTTGATCATTCTTACATAATCAACACATATTGACCCAAGTTCAAAGAAGCACTCATCAACTTTAGGCATTAATGGCATCAAAAATTTTGCGGGCCATGTTTTATCAATACCTACGCAGTTTGTTGAATCTAAATAATTTGCTAGTAAAGAAATATAATCATCAGTATCTTTATACCATACAATATCAATATCTAGTTTTTGATCTAAATAAAATAATTCATTTAAAAATAATGTATGTTTTCCATCACTTGACAACAAAAGAACATACATTCTTTCACCTGGTTGATTCGCATAATCAATTAAATATTCAATAGAAGAAGGATCACTAATAATCAAATGATCCATTCCTCTATCCATCATTTCTTTTAAGACTTTTTTAATTCTCGTTTGATTCATTATGAGATACCTCAATTCCTAATTCATTTAATTGTGTTTGATCGACTGGATTTGGAGCTTTAGACATAGGACAAGATGCACTTGTATTCTTAGGGAATGCAATGACATCTCTTAAAGAGTCACATCCACAAAGTAGCATAACAACTCTATCTAAACCTAAGGCAAATCCACCATGAGGCGGTGTTCCATATTGTAATGCATCTACAAACCAACCAAATTGAGAATCAATTGCTTCTTGAGTAAATCCTAATGCTTTAAAAGCTCTTTGTTGTAAATCTTGTTCATATATTCTTTGAGAACCTCCACCTAATTCAAAACCGTTTAAGACAATGTCATAAGCATCTGCTAAACAATGTTCAGGATCAGTGTCAATTAAGCTTAGATCACTATCTTTAGGTCTTGTAAATGGATGATGTTTCGCATAGTAACGCTCTGTTTCATCATCATATTCAAACATCGGAAAATCAACAACCCATAAAAAATCAAAAGTATCAGGATTATATAATTTCAATTCTTTTCCTAAATAATTTCTAATGGCAGCCAAAGCATCACAAACAATTTCATACTTAGTATCACTTACAAATAACAATAAATCATTTTCATTAGCATTCATTGCTTTTAATAAGTCATCCATTTGTTCTTTTGTAAAGAATTTTGCGATAGGACCTTGAACACCTTCATTCGTTAATTTTAACCATGCCAAACCTTTTGCTTTATAAGTTTTTGCAAGTTCTGTTAATTGATCAATCTTTTTACGTGAAAATTCTTGAGCTTGACCTTCTACATTTATTCCTTTGACATGACCATTAGCTTCTAATGCACTCTTAAATACTGCAAAATCAACATCTTTAACAACTTCATTTAAATTCACTAACTTTAAATCAAAACGTGTGTCTGGTTTATCAATACCATAAGTTTCCATAGCTTGATGCCATGTTAAACGAGGTAATGGTAAAGTTATATCAATGCCTTTAACATCCTTCATTAACTTTTGGATCATGCCTTCACCCATCGCAATAATTTGATCAGTTGACATAAAACTCATCTCAACATCAACTTGAGTAAATTCTATTTGTCTATCTGCTCTTAAATCTTCATCTCTAAAACAACGAGCTATTTGATAATATCTTTCAAATCCAGATACCATTAATAATTGTTTAAATAATTGTGGAGACTGTGGTAAGGCATAAAAAGAACCATTATGAACTCTAGAAGGAACTAGGAAATCTCTTGCACCTTCGGGAGTTGATCTATTTAAATAAGGAGTCTCAACATCAATAAAATCATGATTATCAAGGTATTCTCTAATACTACGTGTAACTTTATGTCTTGTCATTAAACGTTCTTGCATAATAGGACGTCTTAAATCAAGATAACGATATTGCATTCTTGTTTCTTCTAATGCATCAGTTTCATCATTGATAATCAATGGAGTTAATTTAGCTTTATTAATAATTTGATAACTTTCCACTTCTATTTCAATATCCCCAGTCAACATTTTTGGGTTTTTTGAAGATCTTTCAATAACTTTTCCTTTGACTTGTAAGATATATTCATTTTTAATATCTTTAACTTCATCTTCAAAAGATTCATTAAAGATAATTTGTGTAATCCCATATCTATCTCTTAAATCAATAAAAGCCAAAGAACCTAAATTTCTTTTTTTAGCAACCCATCCAATTAACTCAACTGTTGTTCCTATATTTTCAATTCTTAATTCACCATTATTATGTGTTCTATTCATGATGATGTTCCCCCTCAAAATGATTTTCAATAAATTCAACAATATTTTCTAAAGCAACTTCTACTTGTTCTTTAGATTCATTACACTTCATATTCACAATTTCTTTTTTTACTTCCTCTTCACCAATAATCATAGAAAAATGGGCTTTAAATCTATCAGCCGATTTGAACTGTCCTTTTAGTCCTCTATCACATTGATCCATATCACAACTAAATCCATTAGCTCTAAGCATAGTCACGATTTGCATAGATAAATCTTTGGCTTCACTACCTAAAGGCATAATATAAACATCTAATCCACTTTCTTCTTCTAATTGTTCACCTAAGGCAATCATTAAACGTTCCATTCCAAACGCAAAACCAACACCTGGTGTTTGTGGTCCACCTAGTTCTTCTATTAAAGAATTATAACGACCACCACCACCAACGGTAGAACCTGCACCAAGTTTTGGATCATCAGAAATGACTTCAAAGACTGTATGTGAATAATAATCAAGTCCTCTAACTAAGTTAGTATCTATCATATATTCGATTTCTAAATCATCTAATAAAGCACATACTTTTTCAAAATGTTGCTTTGCTTCTTCACTTAAATAATCAATTGTTTTAGGAGCATCTTTCATACTTGGATGATCTTTATCAATTTTACAATCTAAAATTCTTAACGGATTCTTTTCAAATCTTTGATTACAATCCGAACATAATTCATTTAAGACGGGGTGAAAATGATCCTTCAATGCCTTTCTATAAGCATTTCTAGACTCCTCATCTCCTAAAGTATTAATATGTAACTTAATGTCTTTTAAGCCTAATGCTTCAACAACAGTTACTGCCATAACCATACATTCTACATCAACATATGGAGATTCAACGCCTAACATTTCTACACCATATTGGTGGAATTGTCTTTGTCGACCACTTTGTGGTCTTTCATATCTAAACATAGGCCCCATATAATAGAACTTTTGAAGTTTTTCTGGTAATGCATATAACTTATTTTCAACATAAGCTCTTGCTAAACCAGCAGTTCCCTCAGGTCTTAAAGAAATCATTCTTCCTTTTTTATCCTCAAAAGAATACATCTCTTTAGATACAACATCAGTTGTATCCCCCACCGCTCTTGTGAACAATTCAGCATGTTCAAAAATTGGTGTTCTTAACTCCATTACATTATAATTTGAACTAATTGTACGTAACAATTGTTCAAGTTGTTGCCATTTTCCTGATGTCTCAGCTAAAATATCAACCGTACCTCTTGGTGCTGTATATGCCATAATTTCTCCTCCTATAAAATATAAAAACGCCCTTAAGTCTAAGGACGTTAATTAACGCGGTACCACCTTAGTTCATACATAGTATGCCCTCAATGTCTTAACGCAACAAACGGTTATTTTCATAACATCCTCCAAAGTGTCCCATAACTTTCTCTCATTGTTTCCACCAACCACAATGTCTCTATTAGATTTCATTACTTAATCTTTATCACTGGATATACTCGAATTATAAAGTAAAAACATTAAAAAAGCAACTTAAAATCCATGTATTAATGATAATATAGGTGAACCAATAATAAAATATACAAAAGTAATCATCGTTATTTGAAAAAAACTATGTAATTGAGATGATTTATTTTTATCATCTAGTTCAAACACATGGATTTTTGACAAAAATATTCTATAAATCATATACCCAAGTATTGTTCCTATAGTATTCGTTAAGATATCATTAATATCAGAAGCACGATAACTAAATAATTGCGATAGTTCAATAAATAAAGAGAAACATAAACCATTCATAATTGTAATATAAAGCTTTTGAGCATTTCTCCATAACAGTGGTATGATCATACCTAAAGGTATAAACATAATCATATTCATAACGCATTCAAATGAAAAAATATTTTCTAGATATAAAATAAGATTCATCTGTTTAAAATCATGTAAAACTAAAGTATTGATTCCTGGTATCCCTGTAATCGTATATATACCAATCAAAAGAAGGACAATTATTTGATAACCAATAATAAATCCAGGTTTAATGATAATGTCTTTTGTTTTATAATATTTCAATATCATAATCTCTAATAAACCAAATAAAATAAATAAAAAAAGATAATTCAATATAATATCCTTAATATATTGCATTCCATTCACCTCATACTCATTATAAAGAAAAAAACTATCTAATCATTAATATTAACTTAATAAATCCTTAAGAAAAAAACAAACTAAAAAAAGATAAGAGCACTTGCTCTTATCTCT
>CAZWXH010000033.1:0-16975 GCA_964637725.1 uncultured Coprobacillus sp.
TGTTAAGAGGAACATCTTTAAGACAAGATGCAAATGTGTATGGATATATATATCAACAAGAGTCTCCTTATGAAATGATTGAAAACAAATGGTTGTCTAAAGAGGATGTTGGAAATATTCATATTGCTGAAGATATGTTAGAAAAATATTGGAATAGTGGACGTTTTGTAAGGACTATGAATAAAGTCATGGATAATGAAACATCACCATTTCACTTCTTTTATAAGCTGGGATGTTTCTATATCAAAAACAATTATAAAAGAATAGGATATCAATTAGATGAGTTATTTTTTTACCTTGATTCTTATTTAGATAAACAATATCATGATTTGCTTGTTCAAGACTATTTATCATTGTTTAAAGTCAAACCAAAAAGATGGTATCAACCAACGCTTACTCCTATTCAAAGAAAAGAAGTTATAAGAGAATTAGCAGAAAAACACCATCTTAATAGTGAAGAATTATTTAGATATGCGATTATAGAGAAACTTCAACAGGGGTATCTTGTGGTTGTTTATAAAGATTATCAATGTAAGATGGATATTTATAAATGATATAAGTCATAATTAAGCCCGCTAATAAAGAAAAAATCATATCTTGCATTGTATCATGGACACCAGTACTAAAGTGTCTTGAAGCATCATATTGAAAAAGGATCAAACCCATATATTCAAAAACTTCCCAAAGAAAACCGACTGACATCTCAACACAGTTTATCATGATGTATAGAGTTTTCTTTGTTTGAATATAGGGTTTTAATAATATATATCCGATCATTACAAAAATGAACCCAGACATGAAGTGCATTAACTTATCATAATAGGGAAGTGAATATAAACCACAACTGGATCCAAGCAGTTGAGTGAAATATATATAGATTAAATATTCTATTTTATAGAGATTATACTTTATAAAAAAAGTGGGGATTAATAAAATGATTGATACAAGAGTATTTAATTGAAATTGAAAGAATAAAACATAACATAGAGTGAGTGAATAAATTGTTAATATTATTTTATAAAATGTTTTCATACTTTTAGTATAGATAATGCATTAGAATTTATTCAAAAAAAAGAATCAGTTATGATTCTTATCTTTAACAACGAATATATTTAAACTCTTCTTTTTCAACTGAATAAATAAGGTCTTCAGGACAGTCTTTATTAAAGTGGAAGAGTTGTCCATCTTCAATTCTTCCATTCCAAGTTGCTACAACAATGATGTCTTTACTTACTTCTTTTAAGAATGCTAATAAATCAATGCCTGAATCCTTAGCATAAAGGATTTTTTTATTATCTAATAATAAGACTTTTTGATGATAAGTCTTAATAAAGTTTTTCATTTCTTTCATGAGTGAATCAACCGGTGTATGCATAAACACCATATCAAGATCTACTATTGGAATACCTGTTTCTTCACTATATTCTCTCACTAATTTTGACTTACCACTACCTGGATTACCGATAACTAATAAGAGTTTGTATTGTTTTCCTTCTAATTCATTTATTCTTGTTTGAATGTTCATGGGCATTATCTCCTTTGTGTTTGTTTTCTTGTTATTATTATAACATGAATTGTAAGCGGTTTCTATTGAAAAAACAATAAACTATTAATATTGTGATGAATTGAAGATATTGACTATTATTGTACATAGTATTATAATGTACTTAGTAATACTAAGTATAAGGAGTGACCTATGAATCCAAAATATGAAGGACTTTTAAAAAAAGGTGTTTTAGAGATATTAGTTTTACATCTTCTATCAATTAAGCGGATGTATGGATATCAATTAATTAGTGAATTAAAGACTTTAAGTCATGAATTGTTTACGCTTAAAGAAGGGACTCTTTATCCTATCTTGTATCGATTAGAGGATGATGGATTACTAGTGAGTGAATGGAGTCAACCATCGGGTAAAGAGACTTCAAAGAAGTACTATAAAATCACAAAAGAAGGTCAAGAGACTTTAATTGAGTTAAAAAAACTATGGTTGCTTTTTTCTAATGAAGTGACAATGATTTTAGGAGATGATCATCGTGGATAAATATATGAAAAGTGTTTTTAAATTGTTAACTTGTGATAAAGATAATAAACAAAGAATTATAAATGATTTGACTTCAGATATAAATATTTCTTTAGAAAATGGTGAAAAGATTGAGGATATTCTTCATCGTCTAGGGACGCCTGAAGAATATGTTAGAGATTTCAATGAAAGTTTACCGGTTGTTAAAAAGTCGAATAGAAAGTTGATTGTTGGATTAATATGTGGAGTCGGTATTGGGGTTGCATTATTTCTTGGATATCAGTATTTATCTACTCCTACAACTTTTCCTATTGAAGAGTCTGATATCTTTAATAAAGATGAAATATTAAGTGCTTCTCAACAAGTCATTGATACGATTGATAAAAAAGATTATCAACATTTAGAAACGTTTTATACTGAAGAACTTTTACAAGCCATTAATAAAAATGAGTCATCGGTTGAAGAGGCGGTTAAACAATTAGGTGAATTAGGTAGCTTTCAAAAAATTAGTGATTATCAATTTGTTGAATTAAAAGATAATGGCGAATATTTTGCGTTAGGAGAAGTTGTCACTACTTATGAAAAAAGAACGGTTATCTATCGTTTGACATTTGATGAAAATATGAAACTAGCTGGCATTTATATGCGATAAGGGGGACTGATTATAATGATGTGGATTATTGCTATAATATTTGCGATTATGAGTGTTATATTTTTATGTGGTAAAGGTGGTTTTTTAATAGCTGGATATAATACCGCAAACAAGGAAGAGAAAGCAAAGTATGATGAAAAAAAGTTATGTCGTGTGATGGGGATTGGCACCTTGCTTATGACATTATCTATAGTGCTAGGTATTATTCTAGAAGATTATGAATCATATTTAATCATCGGTGGTACTGTTATAGTAACGATTGTTGTATTAGTGGGTAATAGTTTTTATGCCAAAAAAGATGATTATGATTTTATTCCAAAAAAGGAAAATGAAAAAAAGCCTTGGTATAAAGATTATAGAACTTATAGTTTTATATTCACTGGTATTATTTTAGTTGTTGTTGCTTTTATGATGTTTACAGGTAGTGTGAGTATTAAATTTGAAAACAATCAAATCATAGCTGATGCTTCAATGACGCAAGCAACAACAATTGATTATGCAGATATTAAAAGCGTTGAGTATAAGGAAAATATCGATCTTGGAAAACGTACATGGGGTGTAGGAAGCGCAAAACTTGTGGCTGGTAATTTTGAAAATGAACAGTTTGGTAGTTATAAACTTTATGCTTATACTGCCTGTAAGAGATATGTTGTTATATCTACTCAAAATGGTTATGTTGTTATAAATGCAGAAAACGAAAAACAAACAAAAGATCTTTATAAAAAAGTTCAAGATATTGTTTTAAAGAAAGGGTGATTTTCTTGGAATTATTCATTGGAATATTGATAACAGATTTATTATTCATATTATTTTGGTTTCTGATAAACAAAGCCAGAAAATCTCAAACCATGAAAGAGTTAGATAATGGTTATGAATTTTATTTATCTTTAGATGATAAGGATAAAGAGATGTATTGGAAAGAGGATACTAGACTTGTTAATTATTTCTTTATGACAATCTTTGTGTTTATCCAACTTCTTATACTAACATGCGTGATTTTACCCTTTCAAATGATTTATCTTTATTTGACGATACTTGGTTTTATTCTCACATTTGTTATATTTGTTAGAGAAAGTTTAAAGCTTCAAAAAAAATATAAGAAGCAATAGATTGTTTCTTATAATATGTTGTATATAATAAATAAAGGTGGTGATTATAATGAAAATTATAGCTTTTACAGGTGCGGGAATATCAAAACAATCGCATATTCCAACATTTATGGAAAGACCTGATGTAAGAGAGAAATTGTTTAGAAGTTTTGCCCAATCACATCATGAAGAGTATAATGCTGTTATTAGACAATTAAAGGATAATATGAAAGGTGCCGCTCCTAATGATGCTCATATTGTTTTGGCAGAATACCATATTCCTGTTATCACAATGAATATTGATGGTTTGCATAAAGCTGCTGGTAGCGATGCGTTAGAGTTACATGGTGGTTTACCAGAAGATGATGAAATGGATCAAGCATGGTCATTATATGATAAGCCAGTTTTATATGGTGATAGTGCTCCCATGTATCAAAAAGCTTATGAGTTGGTTTATAGTTTAGAGTCTGGTGATGTTTTCTTAGTCATTGGGTGTTCATTTCATACTGGAATATCGGTTGATCTAAGAGAAGTCGCAAAAAGTAGAGGGGCAAGAATTATTGAAATCCAAGAAGATGCAGTAACTAATGTTCGAAAAGTAATAGAGAATATAAAAGCTCAAGGTTAAATTTGACCTTGAGCTTCTTTGTCCATCAAACGGATTCTTTTTTGTTTGTATAATTGGATTTGTTGATAAAGTTGTTTACGTGATTGTGATGTTAAGTATTCAGCGCTAACAACAGATGTTAATAAGACTATAAACACTGAAATAGGTGTTAGATATATGAAAAACAAATCTTTTGTAAGTAAGTATAGAACTAATATGATAGATGCTGTTATAACTGCACGTTTTAAGTTCTTTTCACCAAGAAAATAATTATACATTTCTTTTCTCATGTTTTTATAAGTCTCTTGAAGCATTTTAATAATTTCTGAGCACGTTTCTACAGTTAATTCATATTCATTGATATTTGTTTGTATTTCAAATTTAATTGGCATACAATACACCTCCTTTTAGATTATTCCCTATTATATCATTTCTTATAAAAAAGAAAAGAGATTTACTCACCACATAAATAAGTGTATACTAATTAAGGGTGATATAATGAATTTCTTTAAACATTTTAAAACAATCACGAAACATAAAATAAAAGTAGGACAATTGTGTTTTCGTTTAGGATTATATAAACAAGGAATATTCCACGATATGTCTAAATATGCTCCTTGTGAATTTATGACAGGTGTTAAATACTACCAAGGTGTCAAGTCGCCAAATAGTGTAGAACGAAGTGAGAAGGGTTATAGCATGGCTTGGTTACATCATAAAGGCAGAAATCGCCATCATTGGGAATATTGGGTTGATTTTACCGCTAAAGGTTGTGTTCCCGCAAAAATGCCCACACGCTATGTATTAGAAATGTTATGTGATCGTATTGCAGCAAGCATGGTCTATCAAGGAAAAAACTATAGTGATCGTTTTCCTCTTGCATATTATCATCGTGGGAAGCATGCTTATATTATGCATCCTCAAACCCGTTTGTTTTTAGAAGAGTTATTACAATATTTAAATGATAACGGATTAGATCAAACGTTTGAATATATCAAAAAGAACAATTATTTAAAAAAGGATTATTAATTTAATCTTTTTTTTGTTTAAAAAAAGAGTTATAAATATAAATATCATTTAAACTTTATGATAATAGAAATTACCATAAAGATAGGATGAATATAAATATAACTTTAAACTCTTTGCGAGAAAAGAAGAGAGGCTTACTTTAAAAAGTGAGGGGAATTATTTCATAGTTCCCTTTCTCGAACAAGATTCTCTTTCAATTAAAAAACAAGGCATTTGAACGCGGATAGGTGAAATATTTTCATTTCTTAAAAATGCATCATAAACATTTCTAGCACCCATAAATCCCATATCGAAGGTTGGGGCGAAGATTGTGGTTAATGGTGGCGTTGTATAATTGGCTGTATTGATATTATCAAATCCAATAATTGATATATCTTCAGGTACTTTCAAACCATGTTGATGAAGGGCTCGCAGAGCACCTATTGCGATTGGATCACTAGCTGCAAAGATAGCAGTAGGGAGATGCTTGGATTCAATTAATTCATTCATCATTGTAAAACCAGATTCAGTTGAAAAAGCATCCTCTTTAAGATAATCTTGATAATTTATGCTTTTCTCTTTAGCATACTTGATAAAGTATCTTTTTCTTTGATCAGGATAAAGAACTTCTTTCGTATATTCTTTTCCACCAAGATATCCAATATCTGTATGACCTAATTGATAAAGATAATCAATAACACTTTTTACAGCATTTTTAAAATCTAAAACAATGCTACATTCATGAATAGGATCTATATACATATCTAAAAACACTAAGTTTGCACAAATCTTTTTAAAAGTATCAATATCTTGAGAACTATATTTACCTATACAAATAAGTCCTTCTATACCTTGTAAAGAAGATCTATAATCAACATCAGTTTGAAAAACTCTTTTTATTCCAATTTTATTTTGAAAACAGAATTCTTCAACACCTTGCCTAATTGATAAATAATAAGGATCTTCCATCTCATCAGTTGGAGAAAACCATTGAATAATTCCAATTGTCATGACTGTATCTTCAGTTTTCTTTTTCTTTTTTTCATAACCAAGCTCTTTGGCAGCTAAAAAAACTTTTTGTCTTGTTTCAATAGGAACACTTAAGGTCATATCATTATTGAGTATTCTAGAGACACTTGCACTAGAAACACCAGCTAAATCAGCAATATCTTTAATTGTTGCCATATGTTCACTTCCTTTTTATTATTCTATCATTTACTAAAATCAAAATCAATATTTACTAAAACTATTGACTTTGTATATAACAAATTTTAGAATAAGAGAAGATAGGAGGTTTTAAAATGATTAACGTTATAAAACAAGAAAATAATATTGATTTTATTCAAATGAAAAATGATAATCTTGAGATTGTTGTTTCTAACTATGGCTGTACAATTATGAAAGTCTTAATGAAAGATAAAGATGGTCATATTGATGATGTTGTATTGGGTTATGAAACAATAGAAGAATATCAAAACTATGATGCTTATTTAGGTGCATTGGTCGGAAGAGTCGCAAATAGAATAGCGAAAGGTACATTTACTATTGACGGTCAAACATATCATGTTCCTATTAACAATGGTCCTAATTCACTACATGGAGGAATCAAAGGATTTAGTTATCAAATCTTTGATTATACAATTCAAGATAACTCAATTGTATTTAAATATGTATCAAATGATGGTGAAGAGGGATATCCTGGAACTTTAACACTACAGGCAACTTATACATTATTAGAAAATGCCTTGAAGATTGATTATCATGCAACAACTTCAAAAGCTACTTTAATTAATATCACAAATCATTCATATTTTAATTTATCAGGGAAAACAGAGAATATTTATAATCATGCATTACAAATCCATGCTGATCAATTTGCATGTGTTGATGCTGATGGTTTAACAACAGGAGTTTTAAGAGATGTTGAAGGAAGTCCTTTTGACTTTAGAAATGCAACACTTATTAAAGAATTGATTGAAAAAGAAGATGAACAATTAACTTTAGGAAATGGTTATGATCACCCATTTATCTTTAATCAAAAGACGAATCAAGTTATTTTATATCATCAAGGCACTGGAAGAAAACTGATTGTATCAACAACATTACCGCAAGCTCAAATTTATACAGCCAATTATTTAGATGGTAGACTTGGCAAATATGGTCATCACTATGATGCAAGAGATGGTATTTGTATTGAAACACAAAATATGCCTGATGCCATCCATATAGAAAAAGAACCTTCAACGCTTTTAAAAGCGAATGAAGAATATAACGAAACAACTATTTACTCTTTTACAGTTGAATAGTAAAAAAAGACATAATAAATAAACAGAACACATATATTGTCATAGGTGAGACTATGAAAAAAGTGTTCTTTTCTTTTTGTGTTTTTTTAATGTTAATTAATCCTGTTAAGGCTGTTGACTTTCAGGGGAAGGCGTATATTGTTATGGACTCTTTTACCCAAAATGTATTAGAGGGGAAAAATGAACATTATGTACAAAGCGTTGCTTCTATTTCAAAAATAATGACGGCTATTATCGCAATTGAAAATGGTCATCTTGATGATGATTATGTCATCGGAGAAGAAGTGAATAAAGCGTGGGGAAGTGGTGTCTATATACATATAGGAGACCACATAAATTTAAGAGATTTATTACATGGATTATTACTCAGAAGTGGAAATGATGCAGCCAATGTTATTGCTAAAAATATTGGTGGAGATATTCAAACATTTGTTGCGATGATGAATAAGAAAGCTAGGGAATTGAAATTAACAGACACATTGTTTTCTAATCCAACCGGATTAGATGAAGAAGATGCTGGAAATAAATCATCGGTTTATGATATGGCTAAGTTAATGAGTTATTGTTCACAAAATCCTATCTTTAATGATATTGCTATGAAGGAAACTTATAAAAGAGAAGATGGTGGTGGAACTTGGCATAATAAAAACCGGTTATTGGAAGAATATGAATATTGTGTTGGTGGTAAAACAGGCTTCACAAAGAAGGCCAAAAGAACATTGGTGACAAGGGCTGTTAAGGATGATATTTCATTAATTATAGTGACTTTTAATTGTGGGAATGATTTTGAATTTCATAAGGAAAAATATAATGAGAGTTTTGATAAGTATCAAAAGATATTGATTCTACCAAAAGGAATCTATCAACATCATGGTCATTCTTTCTTAATTGATAAGGATATATATTATTGTGGAAGTGAATCTTCAAAGGCATCTCTATTAGGTGAAAAAGACTATTTATCTGTTTATGTATCTCAAAATCAAATTTATAAAGTTAAAAAAGCAACACCAACAAAAACAATTCTTCATTATTGGTATATTCTTTTGGGGGATTTTATTAATGGCTAGATTATGGAAGTGGAGTGTAGTTATATTTCTACTCACTGGTTTAATAATGCATCGTGAAGAAGATATGATGAGTGCAATTATGGATACTCCATATCAAGTCTTTGATTTAATTATGACAGTTTTATTATCAGCAGCTTTATGGGGAGGATTTTTAAAGGTTATTGAAAAAACTGGTTTTATGAATTATTTTAGTTTTTTACTTAAACCAATATTAAGATTAATCTATGGTTCGATTATTGAAAAGAATGATATTTATGCATATGTATCTTCTAATGTTATCGCAAATCTTTTCGGACTTGGCTCACTAGCGACTTTAAGTGGTATAAAAGCATTTCAAAAGCTTAATGAGTTAAATCCTAATACTGATAAACCTTCTAGAGAAATGTTAACTTTGGTTATTATAAATACTGCTGGTCTATGTTTGTTTCCTTCTTCATTAATTATGTTAAGGCAACAATTTGGTTCTTCTAATCTTTATCAATTCTATCCATATATGTTACTTATCTCAATAACTATTATTGTTATTGGATTAGTTATTCAAAGGGTGATTGATCATGAATAAGATTATTATTATATTTTTAGTAATTGTTTTTATTGATGGTTTATTGAAAAGAGCACCTTTATTTGATTATTTTATTGATGGTGTAAGAGATACTTTTTATTTAATTAAACCAGTTTTTACAACTTTGATGGCTTTTATGTTATTTGTATCTTTACTTAGAAGTAGTGGTTTTATTGATGTATTAAGTACTTGTTTTCAACCGCTTATCCAAATGCTTAATATTCCTATTGATATCTTTGTTTTAGGAATCTTAAGGCCAGTTAGCGCAAATGCTTCATTATCTTTTCTTTATTCCATATATGGCGTATTTGGGGTAGATCATCCCCTTGGTTTATTATCAACTTTAATCCAAAGTGGAAGTGATACAACCTTATATGTTGTTGCCTTGTATTTTTCATCATTAAAGTTAAAAAATACCCGCTATGCGATAGGAATTGGATTAACCATGGATTTTCTTTCCTTTATCTTTGCGATTGTTATCTATTTAAAATTGTTTGTATAATTTTAAAAAATATGTATAATGATGAAAGAAAGGACGTGATACTATGGAAAGACTACAAAAAGCAATTGCTGCTAGTGGATATACTTCTAGAAGAAAAGCAGAAGATTTAATTCGTGAAAAGAGAGTCAAAGTCAATGGTGAAGTCGTTAGTGAATTAGGTGTTAAAGTAAAATCAGGAGATATGATTATGATTGATGATGTTTTACTTGAAGGAGAAAACAAAGTCTATTATTTATTTTATAAACCAAAAAGCTGTATTTGTACATTGAGTGATGAATTCGATAGACCAACTGTTATTGATTACTTCAAAGGCGTTGAACAACGTATTTATCCTGTTGGACGTTTAGATTATGATACAACAGGTGTCTTATTAATGACTAATGATGGTGATTTTGCGAATTTAATGATGCATCCTTCTTCACATTTAGAAAAAGTGTATGAAGTGAGTATTAAAGGTTTAATTAATGGTGAAACATTAAGAAAATTAGAAACTGGAGTATATCTTGAAGGCGCTAAGACGCTTCCTTGCAGTATTAAGATTGTTGATAAAGATACAGAACATCAAACAACAATGTTAATGATTAGATTAGTTGAAGGAAAAAATCGTCAAGTTAAAAAGATGTTTGAGGCGGTTGGACATGATGTAAAAAGACTACATCGTATTCAAATTGGAACTATCAATCTTAAAGGATTAACACCGGGGAATTATCGTATGTTAAAACCTCAAGAAGTCAAAGAACTAAGAAATATGGCTTTGTTAAAAAAATCAAATAACAAAAGATAAGATAAGAGTATCATCATTATGATGATACTCTTTTTTAGTCGATATTTAGATTACGAAATCTATTGAGGAATGAATGATTGTGGGTATAATAAACAAAAAGGAGGTATGGTTATGCGCAGTGTGATTTTAGATGAAGACAAGAAAAATATTTGTGGAATATGTGGTGCAAAAGAACCATTTATTGAATATAAAGAATTAGAAGGGGTTCATTTTATTTGGTGTAATAAGTGTAATACGATAAGTTTTTTTAAAGAGATTGAAGATTATTCTATAAGACAAATAATAGAAAAGGAAATGAATTTTTATCATCAAGCACAAAGTAAATAAAAAAGGTCTCAATTTATGAGGCCTTTTTCTAAGATAAATTATTCTTCAATTGCTCCAACTGGGCAGCTTGCGATAGCTTCTTTAGCACTATCGATTAATTCTGCAGGAACTTCACCAATAATGTTTTCAGCAAGACCATCTGCATTCATATCGAATACTTCAGGACAAACTGCAGTGCAAGCACCACAACCGATGCAAGTATCATTTACATTAAATGCCATTTTTATTTCCTCCTTATTTATTCTATAATCATTATAAACTAAATATAATATTTTTCAAAGTTTATTTTCATAAAATTTAAAGTTATGTTATAATAGTATCGGTGATAAAATATGGATAAACAAACAAGAGTTAATAAATACAAGAAATTTAGAGAAGAAATGAAGGAAGAAGTTCCTATTGATCGTCAAAGCATTGATGAAGTTGATGAAAAAGATGATGATTTTTTAGCTTTTATTCCTAAAGAAAACAATAAGAATATTGAAGATACTTTAATGGAACCTTTATCTTATGAAACATTAGAAAAAGATAATGAAGAAGTTAGACATGCTATTAAAGAAGCAAAAGTGAATGTTGGAAAAGAACAATATAATACACGTCTTGATATATTGAATAAAATCAAACAAGAGGATGAAGATTATGTTCCAGTTCATGAATATCAAACTAAAGATTTTTCAAAGGGTCATGTGGTTGCTTCGCAACCAGAAAAGAAACTTTCTTTATTAGAGAAGTTAGCGGCAATGTCGCCTGAAGAAGATGCAGAAGAGTTAAAGAAATATGAAGAAGATTTAACTGTTGCTGATTTAATGTCTTCTAATAAACCAAAGAAAGTAAAAGTTGTTCCTCAATATGTAGAAGAGGAAGAAGACGATGAAGAAGATGAAGAAGAAAATAGTAAAGTCGTGACAATTTTAAATTATGTCATTATTGGTTTTATTGTTATATTTATTATATTAGTTTTCTTTATTGTGAAACAACTGTTGTTCTAAACTAAGGGAAACCTTAGTTTTTTAAGGAGGAAATAAAATGAAGAAAATATCTATTGCGATTGATGGACCTGCAGCTGCTGGTAAATCAACAATTGCGAAGAGAGTAGCTAAAGCATTAGAATATACTTATATTGATACAGGGGCAATGTATCGTTGTGTGGCTTATTTTGCGCATATCAATCATGTTGATTTTGAGGATGAAGAGAAGGTTTGTCAATTGCTTTCGCTTATTAATATTAAGATGCTTCCAGATGGAACAATCTTATTAAATGATAAAGATGTGACCTCATTAATTAGACAAAATGATGTGTCAATGGGAGCAAGTATTGTTTCTAGATATGGACAAGTCAGAGAATTCTTAGTTGCAAAGCAACGAGAGATGGCAAAGGGTGGCGGTGTTATCCTTGATGGTAGAGATATTGGCACAGTTGTTTTAAAAGACGCTGAGCTTAAGATTTATCAAGTTGCTAGCATTGATTGCCGAGCTTTAAGAAGACATAAAGAAAATCTTGAAAGAGGACTAGATTCTCAAATAGATGCTATTTGTGAAGAAATAGCAAAACGTGATGATCAAGATATGAACAGAAAAATATCACCGCTTAAAAAAGCTGATGATGCAATTGAAATCGATACATCTGACATGACTTTAGAAGACGTTGTTGATCAGGTGATGGAACTAGTTAAACAAAGAATATAAGAGAGGAAGTGAAGATATGCAAAAAGGAATTGTAGCAATTGTTGGTCGTGCTAATGTTGGAAAGTCAACGATTTTTAATCGTATTATAGGAGAGCGTATTTCCATTGTAGAAGATATTCCAGGTGTCACTCGTGATCGTATTTATGCGAATGCATCATGGTTAACACGTGATTTTCGTTTAATTGATACTGGTGGTATTGAATTAGACGATGCTTCTTTTACTGATCAAATTAAAATGCAAGCAGAAATTGCGATTGAAGAAGCAGATGTTATTATATTTGTAGTAAATGGAAGAGAAGGCTTAACAAAAGAAGATCATTTTGTAGCAAGAATGCTACAAAAATCTAATAAACCAATTGTTTTAGCGGTTAATAAAATAGATGACCAAGCCTTTAAAGATAATATATATGATTTTTATAGTTTAGGAATTGGAGAACCAATTCCCGTATCTGGAAGTCATGGGATTGGGATTGGTGATATCTTAGATGAAGTTGTTAAGATTATGCCAGATGTTGAAGAAGAAGTCGTTGAAGGAGAAATTCGTTTTTCAATCATCGGTCGTCCAAACGTTGGTAAATCTTCACTCACGAATGCAATGTTAGGTGAAGAACGTGTCATTGTTTCAAATATAGAGGGAACAACACGTGACGCTATTGACACTGCTTTTGTAAAAGATGATCAAAAATATCGTGTTATTGATACGGCGGGAATGCGTAAAAAAGGAAAAATCTATGAGAGTGTAGAAAAGTATTCAATCTTACGTGCTTTATCAGCGGTTGAAAAAAGTGATGTTGTTTTGGTTGTTATTGATGGAGAAAGAGGAATTATTGAACAAGATAAGCATGTTGCTGGAAATGCACATGAAGCAGGTAAAGGTGTTATTTTAGTTGTTAATAAATGGGATCTTGTAAGCAAAGACGAACGAACTATGGCTAATATGGAAAAAGAATTACGTGAACATTTTAAATATTTGGATTATGCTCCAATCGTATTTGTTTCTGCTAAAGAGAAAAAACGAGTTAATTTATTATTTCCTTTAATTCAAGAAGTTTATGCTAATAACCACAAACGTGTGACAACAAGTGTCTTAAATGATATTTTACTTGATGCTCAAGCAATGAATCCGACTACAACATTCAATGGTGGAAGATTAAAAATATATTATGCAAATCAAGTCAGTATTTGTCCACCAACATTTGTATTATTTGGAAATGAACCTCAATATCTTCATTTCAGTTATAAACGTTATTTAGAAAACAGGCTTCGTGAAGCTTTTGGTTTTGAAGGAACACCAATTCATATTATTTGTCGAAAGAGGGATTAATTATGAGCAAAGTAGCAATTTTAGGAACAGGAAGTTGGGCAACAGCTCTTGCGAGAGTTCTAAACGATAATCACCATACTGTTATGATGTATGGTATTGATCAAAATGAAATTGATGATATTAATGAAAGACATTGTAATTACAAGTATTTTAAGAATGTTGAGTTAGAAAAAGAAATTCAAGCAACTGATTCTTTATCAGAAGCATTAGAAGATGCAACATATCTTTTAATTACTATACCAACTCAATTTATTAGAGAAACTTTAGAAAAGATTAAACCATTACTACAAAACAAAATAACAATCATTAATGCAGCTAAAGGTTTTGATATGCAAAGCAATATGCGTATTTCTGATACAATTCGTTCAATTTTGACAGAACAAGACATACATCCAGTTGTTTCATTAATTGGACCTTCGCATGCTGAAGAAGTGGTTTTAAGAATACTAACAGCAGTTAGTGCAGTGTCTTTAAATGAAGAAACAGCTAAAGACGTTCAAAAACTATTCTCTAATCATTATTTTAGAGTATATAGTGCAACCGATGAAATCGGTGCTGAATATGGTGCGGCTTATAAAAATGTTATTGCAGTAGCTTCGGGGATTATTGCTGGACTTGGTTTTGGTGATAACACAAGAGCCGCCTTAATAACAAGAGGCTTATATGAAATGTCATTATATGGTGTAGCTAAAGGTGGTATTAGAGAAACTTACTTTGGTTTAACTGGTATTGGTGATCTCGTTGTCACTTGTTCTTCAGTTCATTCTAGAAACTTCCAAGCCGGTTATGAGATTGGAAAATCTAATCGTGCAAGCGACTTTATGACTCATAATACAAAAACATGTGAAGGGATTCGTACTTGTAAAGTTATTCATGATGATGTTGCAGGCCATGATTATAATATTGAAATCCCAATTGTTGATGCGGTATATAGAGTTTTATATGAAAATGCATCACCAAAAGAAACAATTGATCAATTAATGTCCAGAGAATTAAAAGCTGAACAATAATAGGAAAGATGCATATATTATCTTAGGTGATAAAATGGATAAGAATGATAAGTTAATAGACAGAGTCTCTTCAAAGACGAATGTCTCTAAACAAGATATTTTTGCTTTGGCATCAGATTTACAAACAAAAGATTTGAATGATGAAGAAAGTATCAAAGAATTTGTTTATAAGGTGTCTAAAATGGCAAATAAACAAGTCAAACCCGAACAAATGAATAAAATCATTGCGGTTATTAAAAACAATAAAGTCCCTAATGATATTAATAAATTGATTTAAACAAAGTCTTCATCTATGACTTTGTTTTTTTCTTGAAATTATTTGATTGAAGAAGTATACTAAAAGTAGAGATGAGGTGTAAGGATGTATACATTTTCTTGCTAAAACTAAATGCATACCAAAAATAGTTCTTTTTGTTATGCTCGCAAGAAAATAAACATGACACCTTTTTATTATGCCAAAGTAGCGACAAGTTTATTTTCTTGTCGTTTTTATAATAAGGAGGAGATAATAATATGTCATTAATACAAGTACAACATTTAAGTTTTTATTATGATGGAAGTTATGATTATATATTTGATGATGTTTCATTTTCTTTTGATAGTTCTTTTAAAACAGCTTTGATTGGAAGAAATGCCAGAGGAAAAACAACTTTTTTAAAGTTGTTAATGAAAGAATATAAATATCAAGGAGAAATTACAATAAGTGAAAAGTGTCAGTATTTTCCTTATCAAGTTAAAGATATACAACAAAACACTCTAGATGTCTGTTTAAAAATTGAAGCATCTATTGAACAATGGCAACTTGAAAGAGAACTCAATTTACTACAAGTAGATTTAAATGTTCTCTATCGACCTTTTCACACTTTATCACAAGGTGAACAGACAAAAGTGTTATTAGCTATATTGTTTTTAAAAGAGAACTCTTTTTTACTGATAGATGAACCAACGAATCATTTAGATCAATATTCTAGAGAAATAGTCGCAAAGTATTTACGAAGACAAAAAGGTTTTTTATTGGTAAGTCATGATCGTTATTTTATTGATCAATGTTGTGATCATATTATTGCGATCAATAAAACAACAATTGATGTTGTTAGTGGGAATTTCTCTTCATGGCAAGTTGATAAACAGAAGAAGGATCAATCAGAGATAGAAAGAAATCAAAAGTTAAAGAAAGATATTGTGAAGTTAGAAGATTCCAGACGTCAAAGTGCAACTTGGTCGGATAAAGTGGAAAAGAGTAAAACTGGTCAAAGAGTTTCAGGGTTAAAACCTGATAGAGGTCATATTGGTCATATGGCGGCTAAAATGATGAAGAGGTCTAAGAATGTTGAGAATCGAAAAAACAAGGCTATAAGTGAAAGAAAAGGTCTATTAAGAGATATAGAAGAATATGATGACTTGAAGATATTTCCTTTGCTTTATCATCAATCGAATTTATTATATTTTTCGCATTTTTCATTATTCTATGATCAAAAGATATTGTTCAAAGATTTATCTTTTTCTATTCAAAACCATGATCGTATTGTTTTAAAAGGAAAAAACGGATGTGGGAAATCAAGTGTGATTTCATTTATACTTCATCAATCAATTGGATATTCTGGTGAATACTTGATTGGATCAAATCTTAAAATTTCTTATGTACCTCAAGATTGTTCAATGATTCAAGGATATATTGATGAATTTATTAGAGAATATAATGTTGATAATACTTTAGTCAAAACTATCCTTAGAAAACTTGGCTTTTCTAGAAGTCATTTTGAAAAGAGAGTTGAACATTTAAGTGAAGGTCAAAAGAAAAAGGTTATGCTTGCTATATCATTAGCGACATCAGCTCACTTATATATTTGGGATGAACCGTTAAACTATATTGATGTGTTTTCAAGAATTCAAATCGAAAAATTGATTCAAGATTACAAACCAACATTATTGTTCGTAGAACATGATGTTACTTTTCAACAAAATATTGCGACAAGGATCATTGATTTTGATGAACTTGTTTGACAAAATATTTTCTAAACAGTACAAT
>CAZWXH010000034.1:0-16659 GCA_964637725.1 uncultured Coprobacillus sp.
TTTATAACCTAATTATAACATACACTCAATAGCTATGAAACCGTTTTCTTTTTTATAAATAAAAAAAGTATTTATCTTTTTTTGATAAATACCTTCTTCAAAATTCTATCTTATTATTTAGATTAAAGTTAAAAAAGTATTCACAACATTTTCAACAGTAAATCCATATTTTTCAATAACAATATTAGCTGGTGCACTTGCCCCAAAATCATTAACAGAAATCATTTTTCCATCTAATCCAATATATTTATACCAACCAAAATCAGTTGCCATTTCAACCCCTAAACGAATACGAGCAGTTGTTGGTAAGATTGTTTCTTTATATTCATCACTTTGTTCATTAAATAACTCCATTGAAGGCATAGAAACAACTCTAATATCATAACCTTTATTTGTTAATTCTTTTTTTGCATTAAGTGCTAATTCAACTTCACTACCACTTGCGATAATAATACCATCAATTTGAGAGTTTTCTTTTGAAACAATATATGCACCATGACTAACATCATCATATGTTGCATTTGTTAAGTTCGTAACATCTTGTCTTGTTAATATAAGCGCAGTTGGACGATCATTTGTTTCTACTGCTTTCTTCCATGCTGCACACATTTCTGATGCATCAGCTGGTCTTAAGACTTGGATATGAGGCATAGAACGCATCATTGCCAATTGTTCAATTGGTTGGTGAGTTGGACCATCTTCCCCTACCGCAATAGAATCATGTGATAATGGCAAGATAATTGGTAAATCCATTAAACAAGCCATTCTTAAAGCGCCTTTAAAGTAATCACTAAATACTAAGAATCCACCTGAGGCAACTTTAATACCTTTATGTAATGTCATTCCATTCATAATTGTAACCATCGCAAATTCTCTAATTCCAAAATACAAGTTTCTTCCTGTATGATCTTCACAACTAAAACGACCTCCATCTTTAATTGTTGTTTTTGTTGATGAAGCCAAGTCAGCTGTACCTGATAAGAAAGTAGGATTTTGTTTAGCAATTTCATTAATAATTTTTTCACTCGTATTACGAGTTGCTTCACTCACTCCTAATGGGTAATCTTTTAATATAGTCTCTGTATCAAAAGTATACTTACCTTTTACATTATCAGCTAATTCTCGATATAATTCAGGATACGTGTTTTTATATTCACGCATCATTTTTTTCCATTTATTAAAACAACGTTTTCCTCGATTTTTAACATTCTTTTCAAAATCACCATAGACTTCTTCAGGAACATAAAAATCTTCATGATCAAAACCATAAGATTGTTTAGTTGCTTTTCCATCTTCTTGCCCTAGTGGAGCTCCATGAACTTTACTAGTTCCTTGGTTTTTAGAACCATAACCAATTACAGTATCAACGATAATTAGTGTTGGTTTATATTGTTCTTTTTTAGCTTTTTTTATAGCTTTTAATATAGCGACTGTATCATTACCATCAGCAACATTTATAACTTGCCAATTCATTGCTTCATAACGTTTCTTAACATCCTCACTAAAAGAATAATCTAAAGGACCATCTAAAGTAACATGGTTAGAATCATATAAAACAACAAGTTTTCCTAAACAAAGATGACCTGCAATTGAAGCAGCTTCGTAAGTTACACCTTCTTGCATATCACCGTCACCACATAATGTATATGTGAAGTGATCAACAACATCAAAACCTTCTTTATTATAACGTTCTGATAAGAAGCGTTCTGCCATCGTCATTCCAACAGCCATTGGAATACCTTGTCCTAAAGGACCACTTGAAGCATCGACTCCATCAGTTACTCCAATTTCAGGATGTCCTGGTGTACGACTTTGCCATTGTCTAAATTGTTTTAAATCATCTATATTTAAATCAAACCCACTTAAGTGAAGTAAGCTATATAATAAAGATGATGCATGACCGCTTGCTAAAACAAAACGATCTCTATTAAACCAATCTGATTCTTTTGGATTAATTCTCAATTCTTTTGTGAATAAAGTATATAAAGCTGGCGCAGAACCTAAAACCATACCTGGATGTCCAGAATTTGCTTTATTAATCATATCGATCCCTAGTGATCTAATAGTTGCTATTGATAATTCAGTTTGATACATTTCATTCTTCCTCCCTAAACACATACATGTCTCATTATACACAAAAAAGGTCAATTAGAAAACACTATTTTTGAAAAAATGCTATTAATTGACTTTCTTTTCATCTCTTAGTTTTTTAGGGGTAATATCATTCCCTTTTTCATCAACAACTTTAATAGATTGAAGCTGTTGTTTGAAACCACTTCTAAATATTCTAATATATTCTTTTCTCAGTTCTTGTTGTCTGATTGTTTCTTCCTGTGTCAAACCAACGCTCTTACTTTTATGAGCAAGTTTATTGATTTCTTGAATCATTTCATCAGTTATTTTTTCTGTCATATTCTCCTCCAAAAAATAAAAACCTAAGAGTAATAGATTATCCCTGTTTTGTACAGGTGGGCATCTTGTCGTGATTTTAGGATCCCTATTCAAGATAGGTCTTCAACACCACCATGACTATCAGATTCCCGTATCTAAAATGTAGGAAATTCATTTGTCTCTTAGGTCAATTTTATTATACCACATATTTATATCATGTAAACCTACTTTGAGGTAACTATAAAGGTACTTGTTAAACTTGTATCAAACAAAGATTTTAATTGATTTAAATCTGCAATTGTTAAACTTGAAACACAATCAATTAAGTCAAAAACCATTATACCTTCAAAATAATAACGACTAAAGAGATTTGCAATTGCTTCTGGACTATTAAACACACTTGTCAATATTCCAATATTTTTCTTTTGAGTTCTTAAAAAAGCATCTTTATCGACTTCATAGTCTTTCATATAATCAATAAGTTCAATGATTTTAGATTTTAAACGTTCAGGATCTTTTGTGTCTCCACCAATTTGTAAAAAAGAATAATCTCTCTCTTGAGTAAAGTTTGCACTAAAACTATCATTAATAATTCCTTCACGTACCCATTCTTCATAGAGTGGTGAACTCTTAGCAAATAATAAATCAAGTAAAAGATTCATACTCAGCTCTCTTTTTAGTCTTTCTGAAGGAACTTCTAAAATATCATTAATCTTCATAGATACGATAACTTTAGGCATAACAACATCCATCGCAAGCGATTCTTCTTTCTTATCAATGGCTTTTGATTCAATACACTTTTCTCTCATTATTTCATTTCTTATTTCAAAATGTTTTTTCTTTTGATTCGCCTTAATAAGTTCCATTGTGCTTGTTGGTTCTATATTCCCTACTACAAACAACATCATATTACTTGGATGATAAAATGTATGATAGCATTTTTCTAAAGTATCTTTGTCAATTTCATTAACTGTGTCAACAGTACCTGCTATATCAATTTTAACTGGATGATTCTGATATAAGTTTTGAATACTTCCAAAATAACAACGCCAATCAGGATCATCATCATACATCCCTATTTCTTGATTGATAATTCCCTTTTCTTTTTCAACACTTTCCTTTGTGAGATTGATTTCTTGAACAAAATCTAATAACAATTCTATACATTGATCTTCATTAGAAGTTGTTGAAAATAAATAAGCTGTTCTAGAAGATGAAGTAAAAGCATTTGTGCTTGCACCCAACCTTGCAAATTTATCACTCGCATCACCATCGCTCATATCAAACATTTTATGTTCAAGGAAATGAGCAATACCATCAGGAACTTTTATCATTTCTTTTTCATTGAGTGGTACAAATGTTGTATCTACTGATCCAAAATGTGTCGTAAATAAACCATAAGTTTTTGAAAAACCTTCTTTAGGCAATAAATATACTTCTAATCCATTATTTAATTTTTCATAATAGAGTGTTTCTTGTAATGTCTTATATTGAATTGTTTTCATTGAAATCCTTTCCCGTAAGGAAGAATATTGTATCAAGCTTAATATCTTTAGATACATTAATAATATCTTCTTTGCTTACGTTTAATAAACATGTTATATAATCGTTATTGTCTTGTTTAAGATGTGTTATATCTCTATTATAGGCTAAAGAAATCATGCTTGTAGCTTCATCATTTGTCTTTCTTAATGAGTTTTGAATCATCATTTTAGCAAGTTCTATTTCTTCATCAGTCACATGTCCTTTTTGAATATCAGCTAATTGTTCTTGAATTAATGATAAAGCTTTCTGGTAATCTTTTGCTTCTATTCCAGCATTAACAATCATTATCCCATTAAAGGCATCGTAACTTGACGAAACATAATAACACATACTATTTTCTTCTCTAACGACTTGGAATAGTCTTGATTGAGAGAAACCACCATATAATGCATTTAATACTGTCATCGCATAATGTTTATCTGATTTAAAATCACAATTGATTAAATAACCCATATTTAATTTAGATTGTGTAATATCTTGTTTTTCAATAACTTCTAAAACATCATGTCTAGGTGATTGAAAAGTATATGCTGATGCATAATCATTATTATTATCACTAAATTGAAGATATTTATCGAAAGTACCAACAATAGTTTGGTTTATATCTCCTACTACATATAAATGTTTTTCATCTTCTTTCAAACATTTTAAAAAGTATTGATAAAGATCCTTAGCAGTTATTGAATCTATTTCATTTTCATATCCAGTACTATGAATTCCTAAAGTTTGATCTTTTCCCATGTATTCAAATAACTTGTCTAAAGAATATGAAAATTTATCATCTTTATTAACTTGTAATCTTTCTTTTAATTCTTTCTTCTTCATATTCACAATTTCTTCATCAAATCCATTATCTTTTATTAAAGGATCAAAAAATAAATCATTAAATAATTGTAGTTGTTTTTCTAACAATGAATCTTTATTAGGTAAATAGTTATCATTAACAAAACTTGTATACAAATTAATGACTTGTGATTTTCCCTTCGTAATAATATGAGAAGATAAAGAAGCACCATAATTCTCATCTAGATGACTTGCTAGATCTTTAGTGCTAGGATATTTCTTTGTCGCTGCAATGAGTACAAAAGTTAATAATGTACGCATCGTTGTTGTTTCTTTATTCAATTCCCCTTGTAACCTTAAGGAAATCGTTGTTGTCTTAAATTTTTTTGTTGGGATAAGATGCAAAACATATCCCTTCATTTGATATATCGTTTTCATAGTCTCTCCTTTTTACATACATATCTATTATACTCATTTTTTATAAAAATAAAATAAAAAGACTAAGACTTTTGATCTTAGTCAAAGAACTATCGTTTTCCTTTATCGTAAGGCTCGCCTTCAGCTTTAGGTGCAGCGGAATTTTTAGAAGCAAACGCTAATAAGATAAGTGTTGCAACATAAGGAATAATCTTATAGAAGTAATTAGGAATACCTAACGAGAATAAGAATGGAATTCCAGAATATGTGGAAGCAATTGTATTCATTAATCCAAAGAATAATGCTGCAACAGCAATACGCCAAGGTTTCCATTGTCCAAAAATTAGTACTGCTAATGCTAAGAATCCATATCCAGAAACAGAAGCATTAAAATTAGTACTTGTTGGAATAACAAATATTAAACCTCCAACTCCTGCTAAAAAGCCAGAAATCAAAGTCCCTGCATAGCGCATCTTATAAACACTTATACCCGCACTATCAGCAGCTTGAGGTAATTCCCCACAAGAACGAAGTCTTAAGCCAAAACGTGTTTTATATAAAACAAACCAGCTTATAACTAATAATGCAAAACCAATATACGTTGTAATATAACAGTTCTTAAATAAAATATCTCCAATAACAGGAATGCTTGAAAGAACAGGAACACTACTAATATTAAAATCATTAGAGAAGTTCACTTGTTGAGTGTTTTGTACTAATCTTGCTACAAAGATACAAAATGCAGGCGCAAAAATATTTAAAGCAGTTCCACTAATTGTTTGATTCGCACGCATATGTATTGAAGCAAAAGCATGGAAAAATGTAAATATTACCCCTGCTATCCCAGCAATCAATAAGGCAATAATTAAACATAATTGAGGATTCATAGATGCTTGAGTAAAATGAATAAAGAATATTCCTGCAAAAGCACCGATAACCATTATCCCTTCAAGAGCAATGTTTATAACACCACTTCGTTCAGAAAACAAACCACCAAGCGCAACGACTAATAAAGGAACTAAGAAAAGCATGGATTGATTTAATAAGAAAATTATATCACTCATTAGCATTTTCCTCCTTTACATTTCTATTAAAGAAATTCTTCTTTAATATAAACTGCTTCATAAATAAAGAAAAAGCAGAAAAATAAATAATAATTGCAACAATAATATTAACAATTTCAGAATCAAAATTTTTGAACTGCATAAAAAAACCACCAATTGTAATATGACCGATAAATAGACCAGATGCTAAAATTCCAAAAGGATTAGATAACCCAAGTAAAGCAACGGCAATTCCATTAAATCCTTCAGGTGCTAAAACATCAACAACTTGTAAACATTTACCAGTTCCTGCTAAATAAAGTAAAGCTCCACCAATACCAGCTAAAGCTCCAGCTATCATCATCGAATAAACAACTTTCTTTTTAGAATTAATACCGGCATATTTACTAGCATCTTGATTAAAACCACAAGCTTTTAATTCATATCCTAAAACAGTCTTATTTAAAACAATATGCATCACTATAACTGCCAATATGGCAATCACAATCCCTCCATTAATATTGGGAATAATATTATCCAAACCAAATTTGGAAATCACTGCATTACTATTAACAATCAATGTTTGATTTTTTAACGAATCATAAACAGTTAATGGAATTAAAAAATTAACTGTATACATCCCAATATAATTCATCATTATTGATGAAATAACTTCATTAACATTGAGGTAAGCCTTCATCAAGCCTGGGATTAATCCCCAAAGCGCTCCCGCAATAGCAGCAGCAATAATTGCAACTATCCAGTGAAGAATCATAGGTAAAAAAGTCCATTCTACACCAATATAAATGGCAGTAAATGCTCCAACAACAAATTGTCCAGGTGTTCCAATGTTAAATAAACCTGTTTTAAAAGCAAACCCAACTGATAAACCTGTCATAATGATTGGAACTGACTCATTAAGTGCTAATCCAACCCCATTAGTTCCATTTGAAAAACCACCACTAATTAAAGTTAAAAAGCCATCAATTGCGTTTGATGAATTGGCAATAAAGATAACGATAAGTCCAAATGCCAAACCAATAATAACTGCAAATATTGAAGAAGAAAAATCCATTCCACCATCACTCTTTAAAAACCTTTTCATGAATTTTCACCTCTCTTTGATCCAGACATATATAATCCTAGCTCATTAAAAGTCGTCTCTTTAGGATTAAGTTCACCGACAATTTCTCCTTCATAAATAACTAAAATTCTATCTGATAAATTCATAACTTCATCTAATTCTAAAGAAACTAATAAAATAGCTTTACCATTATCTCTTTCTTCAACAATTTTTTTATGAATATACTCAATAGCTCCAACATCTAAACCACGAGTCGGTTGAACAGCAATTAAACAATCATGCTCTCTAGCCATCTCTCTTGCTACAATAGCTTTTTGTTGATTACCTCCAGACATACTTCTTGCAATCGTTTTATTACCTTGCCCACTTCTAACATCGAATTGTTCAATTAAATCTTGAGAGTATTTTTCAATTTGACTAAACTTCAAAAAACCACCTTGAGAAAATTCTGGTTCGAAATATCTTTGTAAAACCATATTATAAGAAAGCGGATAATCTAAAACCAAACCATGTTTATGTCGATCTTCAGGAATATGAGATATCCCATTTGTATTACGATGACGAATAGAAGACTTAGTGATATCCTTGCCATTAAGTACAATATGACCAGAAGTTATATGATTCATTCCTGTCAGTGCATAAACCAAATCAGTTTGTCCATTCCCATCAATCCCTGCAATACAAACAATCTCACCTTTTCTCACATCAAAACTTACATTGTTAAGAACATTTTTATGACCTGATTTTTCAACGACTAAGTTTTTAACACTTAATACGACATCGCTTGGTTGAGCCTCTTCTTTTTCAACGTTAAGATTAATTTTACGCCCTACCATCATTTCAGAAAGTTCTTCTTTAGAAACATCGGCCACATCTACTGTACCGATATATTTCCCTTTTCTTAAAACTGTGCAACGATCTGCAACAGCTTTTATTTCATTTAATTTATGTGTTATAAATAACACTGATTTTCCTTCTGCTACTAAATCCCTCATTATTTGCATAAGTTCATCAATTTCTTGAGGTGTTAAAACTGCTGTAGGTTCATCAAAAATAAGAATTTCATTTTCACGATATAACATCTTAATAATTTCAACTCTTTGTTGCATACCAACAGTAATATCACTGATCAATGCATCACAATCAACATTTAAATTGTATTTCTTAGAAATATCCATCACTTTTTTTCTTGCATCTTTAAGATATAACATCCCTTTACGTACATCCTCAACACCTAAAACAATATTTTCAAGGACAGTAAAGTTATGTACTAACTTAAAATGCTGATGCACCATACCAATACCTAGACGATTCGCATCATTAGGATCATTAATCAAAACTTTTTCACCATTCATCCTAATTTCACCAATTTCTGGTTGATATAATCCAAATAGTACACTCATCAGTGTAGACTTACCAGCGCCATTTTCACCAAGAAGTGCATGAATCTCACCTTTTTTTAGTTCTAAAGTAATATCATCATTTGCAATTATACCAGGAAATCGTTTGGTTATATGTTGCATTTCTATAACATTTTCCATACATACCTCCTATGATTATAAATACATAATTATTATAACCTATTTTTATAATAATTTATAGAAAATTTATTTAATAAAAAGAGATTTCTGTCGAAATCTCTTTTTTAATAATTATTTTACGACTTTAATTGTTACATTTGATGGATTTAATGCAGTGACATCATCACCTAATTCAGAATTCTTAATTGCAACTTTACCATCAGCTAAGGTTTGATATACCTTATCATAATCTTCTTTACTAAACTTTTCAAATTTAGAAGTATCCATTGGTAAACCAATTGCTTTATGTTTGGCACCTAAAACAATATTTTGACCACCTCTATAAACAATTGATTCATCCTTTGTTTTATCAAAATCACCACTATAGATAGAAGCCAAAGCATCATTAACAGCATTAGCTAATTGTTTATAAGCAGAAGTGATAACAGTTGGGCTTTCAGATGCTTGGTCAACATCGACACCAATAACTTTACCTTCTGGTTTTGCAACTTTAGCAGAAGCCATTACAGAGTTACCAACAGCTCCACCACATCCAAAGATTACTTGAATACCATCTTTAAACCATGCAGTAGCTGTTCCTTGATTTTTAGGATTAGCATCAAAATCACCAGTATAATGATAATTCATCGATACATTGATTCCTAATTCCTTAGCAGCATCATTAGCACCTTGAACATAACCATAACCAAATGATTTAACAGCTGGAACTGCCATACCACCCATAAATCCTAGTTTTGTATTTCCGTCTTTAACAGCAGCATATCCAGCTAAATAACCAGATTGTTCTTCTTGGAATTTAATACCAATTGTGTTTGTTTCAGTTTTAAACAATGGTTTTTCTTGATTACCATCATTAGGATTACCATCAATTAATACAAATTTAACATCCTTGTATTGTGTTTGTTTTGCATAAATAGATGGTTCAAATAAGAAACCAGGTGTTACAATGATCTTTGCCCCTTGTTTTACAGCTTGATCAATTGCATTGTTGTAATCATCAGTAGTAGCATTAACTGGTTTAATGTAAGTACAAGTTTTGTCGTTATCTTTCGCAAACTTTTTTACACCTTCATATGTACCTTGGTTGAAAGATTTGTCATCAATAGTTCCTTTGTCAGTTAACATGACAATTTCAGCTTTTTCATCTTTCTTCTTTTCCTCAGTTTTTCCAGTGTCTCCACCACCGCATCCAACAAGCATTAAAGATAATGCCAATACAGACGCAAACATTTTTTTCATATTCAGTTTTCCTCCTTCAAAATTTCTACACATATTTTAACATTAAATTTACAAAATGAAAAGAGGTATTCATCATTACTCCTATAATTATTGATAAAGACAGAACTTTTTTTAAAAAAAGAAAAGAAGCAAAAGTGCTTCTTTAAGACTTTAAAAGTCTTCTTCGTGATATTGTCTTACAAAAACTTCTCTTGGCTTGCTTCCAAGTTGTGGTCCAATAATACCATCTTCTTCCAGCTGATCAATAATTCGAGCAGCTTTATTATAACCAATTCTAAATTTTCTTTGTAATAAAGAAGTACTTGCCTTTTGTGCTTGAATAACAAATTCACGACACATTTCATACTCCTCATCTTCACCATCAAACCCTTCTTCACCACCAGATGAAGAAACCGTAACTTTCGCATTTACATATTTATCTTCATAAATTGCTTCTTGTTGACCTGAAACATAATGAACAATAGAGGCAACTTCTTCATCAGAGACAAAAGCTCCTTGAATTCTTAAAGGTGAAGTTGAACCCATCGGAGAAAATAACATATCCCCTTTTCCAAGTAATTTTTCAGCTCCGGTTGTATCAAGAATAGTTCTTGAATCAATCCCCGAAGATACTGCAAAAGCAATTCTCGAAGGTATATTGGCTTTGATAACACCAGTAATAATATCAGTAGAAGGTCTTTGCGTCGCTACTATTAAATGAATACCAGCAGCTCTCGCCATTTGCGAAATACGCATAATACAGTCTTCAACCTCTTTACTAGCAACCATCATTAAATCAGCAACTTCATCAAGTATAACAACATGATAAGCTAATATTTCTTTTTGATCAGATTCATCTTTTCCAACATTATATTCCTTAGCAATTTCATTATAACTTTTAATATTTCGAGCATTAGCACTCGCAAAAACATCATAACGTCTTTCCATTTCTGAAACAACTTCTCTTAAAACAGCAGCTGCCTTTTTAGGATCAGTCACAACCGGTGTTAATAAATGGGGAATTCCATTATAACAAGAAAGCTCAACTTTCTTAGGATCTACTAAAATCAGTCTCACTTCATCAGGCTTTGAACGCATTAATAAAGAACTTATAATCGTATTAACACAAACAGATTTTCCTGAGCCTGTTGCACCAGCAATTAATAAGTGAGGCATTTTATCAAGTTCTGTATAAATAGGTTTTCCACTAACATCTTTTCCTAATGCAACTACTAATTTATTACTTTCAAATTTTTCTTCTGACATTAAAGATCTAAAAACATCTTTAAAAGCAACCATTGAAGCACTTTGGTTTGGAACTTCTACTCCTACATAAGGCTTTCCAGGAATCGGTGCTTCAATACGTATATCAGCTGTTGCTAAAGCAAGTTTAATATCATCTTGTAATTGTAATATCTTATTTACTCTTGTTCCGGTATCTAATTTAAGTTCATACTTTGTAATTGTTGGTCCAATAAATGCATTTTCTATCGTTGCATTAACCCCAAATTGATTTAATACAGTTGTTAATCTAGCTGCATTTTTATTAGCAGATGATCTTTCCTTGGCTGCATTATTAGTGGATTTTGTTGATAATAAAGACAAAGGTGGTAAACGATAAGAAGATGTTGTTCTTCTTGGTGTACTTTTAATCACTTTTTTATTTTCCACATCTTTTTCTTCATCATTAGCCATTTCTTTTATATCTAACTGCATATTATCATCGTTAAATTCAAAAGCACTGGTAATTTCAGAATCCAACATTTCTTTTTCTTCTCTATCAGGATCATCAAAAACATCATCTGGGAACAATGGAATTTCTTCATCTTTTGATAAAAAATCAAAGAAATGAGATTTCTTTTTTAAAACAATAGTTTGAGATGATGGTGATTCAATAACCTTCTCTTTAACTTCTTTTTCTTTTTTTAACTTTTTAGGTTTCTTCTTTTTATTTGATAAGTAAGCAACATAAATCTTACTAAACAATAAAGCACCACCAATAATTAAAACAACAATAGCTAAAATCAATGTTCCTAAACTATCAAATAAAGAACTAAAACATCCATAAAAGAAATTACCAATAATTCCTCCCTTATTAAATGTTTGACTTTGTATGTATGTATTTAAAACCCCCATACCTTTAATAGATGAATCGGTAGGAATCGTTGCTAATGTTAAGGCACTGGCAAACATTAAGTAAAGTCCTACTGCTTGAGGTCCATTAAAATGAGGTAACTTGGCAGTATATATGATATAACATGATACAATAGCGATAATCACATATGCTATCCCATATAAGTTTCCAAATAAGAAAGTAAAAGCAATATGTAAATATTGACCAATTGGTCCTAGTTTTAAAGTTGCTATCATCACAACAAATAAAACTAATACCATTATGATACGTAATCTTAATGATTCACTCATCACTTCTTCTTTTGATTTTTTTGTACGTTTAGACTTTGCCAATATCTTCACCTTCTTTACTTTTATTATTATAACAAAATTCTTTATCAAAGAAAAGAAGCAAGATTTCTCTTGCTTAAATTTCTACAACAACTCCAATAAACACTGGCTTTTTCCCAGTTTCTTTATAAACATATTTCATTGTTTGATCTTTCATCATTGAACGAATTTCAGCAATTTCAAGACTTGGTTTTTCTTTCCATTTCAAAACTGCACTTTCACAAGTCTCAATAATACCTTTAATAATATGTTCAGAATCTCTTAAGTATACAAAACCTCTTGTTTGACAATCAGTTTGACCAATAATTTCCTTTGTTTCACGAGAAATCGTTAATCCTACAATAATAACGCCATCATTAGCTAGTTGAATACGATCATCAATAACTTTTTCTCCAACATCACCAACACCAATTCCATCAATCATAATATCTTCTATTTCATATGTATCTCGATTCTTTTCAAGAAAACCACCTTTAAAAGTAATACACTCACCATTATCCAAAATGACAATATGATCACTTTCTATCCCCATATCTTTAGCAATATGCATATTAGAAACAAAGTGTTGATATTCACCTTTCATTGGAATATAGTATTTTGGTTTAAAGATTTGAATAATAACTTTAATATCTTCTTCTGACGCATGCATTGAAAATAAATCTCTATTCTTTAATAAATGAATATGAGCATCGGTTTTATATAAGCCATTATGCGCCTTGTTTGCGATTTTTTCAGTTCCAGGTAACACTGGTGATGCAACAATAAAATCATCACCTTTTCTTAATTTTAATAAGTCATCTCCACCATCAATAATATCACAAATATCATGATATATTCTTCGTGGACTTCCACTTAATAAAATAACATAGTTACTATCATATTGAGAATTTCCAATATTCTCTTTTTTACCTAACAATGCATCAGGAACATCAATAATTGATTTTCCTTTTTGTTTACTAATACGTAGTAAACTATTTGTATTATCATATTTATCTCTACCATAAAATACAATTTTTCTCTTATATTTTTTTGTTAATTCTATAATCTCTTTTGTTCTAAAAAGATTTTGAGCATAACTACAGATAATAATACGATCATTACTATCTTCAAAAATATGATCGATTTTATTAGTGAGTTTATGATTTGGTGATGTATATCCTTCGTGCTTAGAATTAGATGATTCAACAAGTAAAACCAAAACTCCTTTTTTACCAATTTCCATCATCTTTTGAATATCACATCTAAATCCTTCGGGTGCACCAAAATCAATTATAAATTCTCCACTATATACGATATAGCCTTGATCAGTCCATATAGCAACCCCTACACTTCCTGGAATTGAATGTGTGACGGGAAAGAATTCCACAGGAATTCCTTGAATATCAATTGAGTCATTGCGACTTACTCTATGTAAATCAATAGTTAAGCGTACGCGATTGTGTCTTTGGTACCTCTCAATCATTTGTTCAATTAAATCAGCTGTTAAACTAGGTGCAAAAACAGGTGCTTGCACAACTTGTAATAAATACGGTAATGCTGCCATTGCATCATCATGACCATGGGTAATAATAATAGCTGCTATTTTATCTTTTCTTTCTTCTAAATATGTAAAACTAGGGATAATAATATCAACACCTAGTTTGTCTGAATCAGGAAAACGAAATCCTGAATCAATGATAAATATTTTTTCATTGATTTCAAAGCAGTACATGCTTTTACCCATTTCTGCTTGTCCACCCATTGGTATAAACTTTATTATATCTTTTTTCATTCTTTTATCCTTTCTTTTTATTATCTATGAATTTCACTACCTTTATTATACATATCTTTCATATGTGTGTATAGTTCTTTTCAAAAGTATGACTATCATATCACACATTTATTTTATCTTCAAATCATTTACGATATTTTTCAATCAATGGTGCTAATTTATTTTCGGAATCTTCACCTATTGATGTTAATGGAGAGCGTAATATATTTTGAATATACCCAAGTTGACTTAAGATATACTTAATCGGTGCTGGTGAAGGTTCAATAAAAACATGTTCGCTTATAAGTTTTAAATAACGAGCATCAAACACATTTTCATTTTGACATATATCATCTATTAATGGATATTCTATATGACTCGTGACTGAGACGATTCCATCAGCATGTTGTTTTAAAGCTTCTAATAACAAATGATCATCACCTATATAGACTTTAAATTGTGGCAGTGCATCTTTTACTTGATGAATTTCTTCTAATGGTCCACATTGTTTTAATCCAATGATATTTTTATGTTTATTCGCAAGTCTTATAATAGTACTCACTTCAATGGCTACCCCACAACGACTAGGAATATTATAAATCATAATATTCTTCTTTGTTGATGCGGCTATCAAATCAAAATGCTTATAAATACCACTTTGACTTGGTTTTATATAATAAGGAACAATCACTAAATACGCATAAATTCTAGGATTATCTTTATACATATTGATATGACGAATAACCTGTGATGTGCTATTTGAACAGATTCCAACCAAGACTCTAATTTGTGGGTATTTTTCTAATATTGTTTCTACTAATATCTTTCTTTCATCTAGTTTTAAAGTTGATGTTTCCCCTGTAGTTCCACATAATAAAAATGATTTATTTCCTTCATCAATCAATTTATCCATAATTCGATATAACCCAGCATAATCGATAGATTGATCTTGATTAAAAGGAGTAATTAAAGCAGTAAATATCTCTTTCACGCTATACCTCCTTGTATCCTAAAATAAATGGTTGAAATTGTGTTTGTTGATGAGCATACGTTAAAGTTTTAATCACTTCATCCTCACTAGCAACCATACTATTTGGTTTATTGATATAATCGTCTTGATACATTGGAACAAAATAATAATTTTTAGTATTGAAAAGTGTTAATAAATTCTTTCCACTATTAGATAAAATATCATTAGAGAATACTCCAAGTACGATAGGAACATTATTTCTCAATGATGATTTAACTAACATTGTGACACAGTTATCATTAATTCCATGCACTAATTTTGAAAGAGTCAAACCATCACAAGGATAAACAAAAACCAAGTCCAACTTCTTTGATGGTCCATATACCTCGGACTCTTGTATTGTTGTGTGAATTTTCTTATTAACAATCTTTACAATTTCATCCTTTAAATCTTTGGCTTTAAAAAACCTAGTATCCATAGAGTTTACATTCGGTGTTAGAAAAACTTCTATATCATATAATCCATTTAATTCTTTTAAAACTTTTAACATGTTTTTCATACTACAAAACGATCCAGTAATACAAAATCCTAACTTAAGCATTCTCTTGCTCCCTTTCTATTATATTCGCAATAATATGTCCTGCATAACCATAAGCATACTTAGATGGAATTGATGGCAAAATAATACTATTAATACCTTTTGATATAGCATAATGATGATCTATCCCATAAGGATAAGATGCAATATCTACAATCATTATCTTTTCATTTGCACTATCAAGTTTCTGATTATCTATCACAACTGATGGTATCGTATTAATCAATATATCAAACTGTGATAAATCAATACTTGATAATTCATGATACTGATAACCTTGTTTAACGATATCATCGGCAGACTTTGGATTTCTAACACTGATTGTCACATCGGCATTCATTGCTTTTAAATACTTGGCAATTGGTTTCGCACAATGTCCATAACCTAATATACAAACTTGACTCTTATAAAGAGGATAACGGCGATGTTTTATCAAATATGAAATTAAACCTTCAGCTGTTAACACACTGTTCTTGAATATAAATTCCTCATTATTCAATAAACACAGATAACGAAATTTATACTCTTTTGAAGCTTTATCAATATTTGCATTATATACCAAAGTCATAATCAAAGCATTGTCTTTAAGACTTGAAAAAAAATCATCTTCGATACAAATAGTCTCTTGATATGTTGTTAAACGATTCTTATTATCAATCCCTTTTATTCCCATATAAATAATATCCGCATACTTCATATCTTTAAACTGATCACTTACATAATATCCCTTCCCAATTAACTCCTCCATAACTTCTAATGATCTGATATCATCATGATTAATAAAAATTAACATAACCCACCTCAATATAGAATATGAAAAAAGAATCTAAAGGTGAAAAAAAGAAAGATTAATGAC
>CAZWXH010000035.1:0-16362 GCA_964637725.1 uncultured Coprobacillus sp.
CTATAATATTAAAAATGTTTGTAAAATATTAAATAAATAACCTACACTAATTATTCCAAATACACATATAAAAATAAATATAACAAGTAATTTTGGCTTAAGTGCTTTTTTCAACATAATAATGGAAGGAAGACTTAACGTTGTGACCGCCATCATAAATGCTAAAACAGTACCTAATTGAGCACCCTTGACTAACAGAGCCTCAGCCACAGGAATTGTTCCAAATATATCAGCATACATAGGAACCCCTACAAGAGTAGCGAGTACAACTCCAAAAGGATTGTTACTTCCAAGAATAGACTGAATCCAAGTTTCAGGAATCCAATTATGGATAATAGCTCCGATTCCAACACCAACAAGAATATATGGAAATACTTTTTTGAATGTATCCAACATTTGTTCTTTGGCATATTGTAATCTATCTTGACGAGTGAGTGTAGGAGAATCAATTTCAATATGACTAGCATTCGTAATAAAATCTTCAACATATTTTTCCATGTGAAGTTTTTCAATAATTGTTCCACCAACAACTGCAATAATTAAACCAACAATTACATAAATAATACCAACTTTAGCACCGAAAATACTCATTAATAGAACAAGGCTTCCTAAATCAACCATGGGTGAAGAAATAAGAAAAGAAAAAGTAACCCCTAATGGTAGTCCAGCACTTGTAAATCCGATAAATAAAGGAATTGATGAACATGAACAAAAAGGTGTAACAGTGCCTAGTAATGCTGAAATAATATTTGCTGAAATACCTTTGAATTTTCCTAAAATTTGTCGACTCCGTTCCGGTGAGAAATAGCTTTGTATATATGAAATTATAAAAATCAATAAACAAAGTAATATTGTTATTTTAAAAACATCATAGATAAAAAACTGTATACTTCCTCCTAAACGAGTATTGAGATCAAATCCAATAGTTGATAGAAAATAACCAATCAATTCATTTAACCATTTCATTCCCAATATTTGTTCTTGAACAAACAGAAAAGCAGATTGTAAAAGTTCCATATAATTCCTCCTCACATCAAAAAAAATTGATATATAAATCAAAGATAAAACCACTTTCAAATAATCATAATTATATAAGTGGCTTTTTTAATCTTTTAAGCAAGTAATGTTCATTAAATGTTTAACAGCATTTTCACTACCTTCTTTATGAAGACTGTAGTATGTCCATTTACCTTCTTGTCTTGATCTTACAATTTGAGATTCACATAAGATCTTCATATGATAAGATAGGGCAGATTGCGCAATGTCTAGTTTTTCAATTAAAACACAAGCACATTTTTCCCCACTTCGTAATTGTTCTAAAATCATAAGTCTTTTTTCATCACATAATGCTTTGAAAATCCTAGCATCACAAGTATATACACTATCCATAATTCACCTCACATCAAATATTTTTGATATGATAATTGTAATATATCATGAACTCATTGTCAATATCTGTTTTTAAATTAAGGCTATAGTAAAAACGGATAAGTATGAAAAGAAATTATAGTGATACTATTTATTTATAATTATTTAGTTTATCTATAAATGTGATGATACAGATGTTATAATAGGGTTAATAAGTTATAACTTGAAAAGTGGTGAGGATAAATGAGCAAATATAATTCTTTGTGGGAGTATGTGAAGAAAAATGGAAATGAATCTTGCAAGCTAACCTTTGATGAAATTGGGAAGATTGCTGGAGTAACAATAGATCATTCTTTTTTGAACTATAAAAAGGAGTTAATTGAATATGGTTATGAAGTAGGGAAAATATCATTGAAAGAAAAAACTGTAATTTTTAATAAAATTGATTAGTAAGTTTTATTTAAAATGGTTTAGAAATCTATTTATAAGTGATTTTAATTTTAGGGAAAGGACATTATTAATCATGAAAAATTATATAGAGATAAAAATCAAAAAAATGTATTTAGTCATCGGAAGTATTATTTTACTCTTAGGTATCAGTTTTAGTGGATATTATTTTTGGTGTGCAAATAACCCAGATATTCAAATTCAAATTAGTGCAGGTGGTACTGGTAAAGAAGGTATTAAAATTGAAGCACCTCATATTTCATATACTGGAAGAGGAATTGCTGATCCTGCTGCATCTGCAGAATTAAAACTTAGTCGTATTACAATGCAACATGAATTTTTATGTAATTATATAATTAATAATTATAAGGAATCTGATATTAAATTAGATATGATAGTTGAAAATAATCAAACAATTCTTAAATATTATGGAACAGTTACGAATCAAAATAACGAAACTGAAGATTTCAAAAGGGATATAGTTCTTGAGTTTGGATTAAATGCCGATATAACTGATAAATCATAGAATTTAAAAAGGAAACTTATTGTGTAGATGTAGGAGGTGGTATCATGTTTGAAGATGTTGAAGTCAAAATAAAAAAGAATAATAAGATTCTTTTCTCTAGAGAGAGTGAATGTTTACAAGAATTGATTCAGTTAGTTTGTAAACAAAATCATCGAACACTTATTTTATGGGCTTTTGAATGTGTACAAAAACCATTAGAGGTATTTGAGAATACATATCCTAATGAAATAAGACCAAGAAAGGCTTTTGAATTATGTCAACAATGGTCTCAAGGAATTATGAAAATGCCGATTGCGAAACGTGCTATTTTAGATTGTCATCAAGTATGTAAAGAAATTGATGATCCTTATATGATCGCTTTATGTCATGCTATTGGACAGGGGCTTTCTACTGTACATGTGGAATCACACGCAATTGGGTTAGTAACCTATGAACTGACTGGACTTGTTTTAAGTAATAGAGATAATTATCAAACAATCATTAATGATAAAATCAATTATTATGTTGAAAGATTAACACATTATCAAAATAATGTTGATCTTAATCAATATCAATGGGCAGACTTCTTATTAAAAGAGAAGCCAAATAAAGAAACGGAATTATGGAAAAAAAGAAAAGGCACTTAGGTGTCTTTTCAGATTGACAAATCTTTTTTTCTGAATATTTGAATAGCGATGAGATATATAAGTATACCCATAATGATTAAAATACCCATTAAATAGAAGGGGCTTTCTTTCCCGGCAAGAATACCATTGACATCAAACAATGTTAAAGGTGTACAATATTTTAAGAATTCAAATTTTTCACCAACTTGACTAATCATTTGAAGTAGTATAGAACCAATCACAATTCCCCCACCAAGACCATTAGCCTTGCGAGTATCATTAAATAGACAAGAACCTAGGAAACAGAGACTACTCATAAAAAATAACAAAGTGAATAATCCAATATTTAATATAATAAGCTTTTTGGTATCTAATTCACCAGGAAATGCCAAAGCACTAACGAGAATAATTACACCAGTTGCATAAGCAACAATGAGAAGAGTCGTTAATATAAGTGTGATAGCTTGAGAGACAATAATTTGTTTACGAGAATGAGGAGTTGCTAGTAAATATGCCATAGAACCGTTATCAACATATCTCACAACCAAACGATTCGCAATAATTAAAATAGCTACTAAAGGAATCGCAATTAATATAAAGCCATATAAATAATTAGCAACAAATTCAATTAATGTTGCGCCTACATTCATCATTCCAAATGCCGCAAATAATTCAGGCATTGTTTCAGCCATCATATTTAAACTCTTTCCAAGTTCAGGATCAAACATGAAAACAATAACAGAACTATACATTGTAATGAGGGCAAGAAATATAATGAAAACTTTATAGTTAGACTTTAACTCTTTTTTGAATAATGTAAGATTAAACATTGTTTTTTCCTCCATAGAAATGTAAGAACAATTCTTCTAAGGTTTGGGTTTGAACATTTAAGTCCTTAATATCATAACTTTGTAAAAAATGTAAGAATTCATTAACATCCTTGACTCCAACTTTAGCCGTATTATTTTCAACAATAGCATCTTCATATTTGTTTAATAAATCGAAAGCATCTTTTTCATTATTGAAAGTGACTATAAATATTTTCTTTTTATTTTGTTGAAGGTTTTCAATCGTATCAATCGCAACAATTCTTCCGTCTTTAATTATTGCTACTCGATCACATGTTTTTTCAACTTCTTCAAAGAGATGAGAAGACATTAATATTGTTTTCCCTCTTGTTTTTTCTTGAATAATCAAATCCACGAATTTATTTTGCATTAAAGGATCAAGTCCACTCGTGGGTTCATCAAAGATATAAATATCAGGATCTTGCATGAAAGCACAAACCAAACCAATCTTTTGTTTCATACCTTTAGACATCTTTTTAATTTTGCCTGAGGGATTTAATTCAAAATACTCAATCAATTCATTTGCTTTTGACATATCCTTAATACCTTTTAAATGAGCAATAAACTCAATGAATTCCATGCCATTAATATCATCCATAAAAGTAATTTCTCCAGGAAGATATCCAACACTCTCTTGAATAGAAGAAGCATCTTTAAAACAATCTTTACCTAGAATAGAGACATGACCACTATCTGGCTTAATAAATCCCATGAGTTGTCTAATTGTTGTTGTTTTACCTGCCCCATTGGGACCAAGAAAACCAAGAACTTCACCTTGTTTCACAGTAAAACTGACATCAAAATTTCCTTTGTTTTGACCATAATTTTTTGTGATATGATCAACAATAATACTACTGTTCATTTAAGTATTCCTCCTTATATGTCATCTTTTTAAATAAATTCGACCACTTTTTAAATTCAGCCATCATTGTTTGAATATCTAACATATGTGCAGAATTTCGTGTTGATTGTAAATATCCCTCAGTTGCATATAATAAAATACTATAAACTTCTTTAAAATCAACATCATCTTTAAATTTTGTTAAATCAATATGTTGAAAATAAGTATTAAAAACATTTTCAGATATCTGATTTAATAAATTTGTTATTTGATGGGATAAGGGACCGTCTTTTTGAAAATAACACTGTATGATAAAATCTAAAATATAAGGATTTTTTTGTATCATTGATATTTTCTTATTTGCACCATACTCCATGATTTCAAAAAAATCAGTAATTTCTAAACAATCTTCTTTTTTTACATATTCACTAACAAGTTTCATGACATACTCAAGTAAATACATGAGTAATGATTCTTTATTCTTAAAATAATAAAACAAAGATCCTTTAGAAATACCCGCTAAAGAAGCGATATCTTCAGTATTAGCTTTACTATATTCATTTTTCGCAAAGACTTCTAAAGCAGCATTAACGATTCTTTCTTATTTCTCTTTTGGTAGAGTTAAAAATACCTCATTCATATGTATTACAACTCCTTTGACTCATTTAGTCAATTATATTTTATAACATTGACTCAGATTTACAACCCCTAGACAAAAAATATTGTAAATAATAGAGAAACAGTAAAAATAAGGAAGAGGTGACCTTATGAAAATAGAAAGACTTATTAGTATTATCATGATATTACTACAAAATAAGAAGGTAACAGCAACCTATCTTGCTGATAAATTTGAAGTCTCCAAACGAACAATATATCGAGATATAATTGATATATGTTTACCTGGAATACCTATAACTACGATTCCAGGTAGTCAAGGTGGTTTAATGATAGAAGAAGATTTTAAAATTGATAAAAGTTTGTTTAATGAAGCTGAACTCAAGGCAATAGTCACTGGCTTAAAAAGTCTTGATAGTGTCACTTATAATAAGAAATATCAAAAGATTATGGATAAGCTGTTTTTAGATAATCAAAGTTTATATACAACTTCTCATATTATGATTGATTTATCTTCTCATTATAAAGATACATTAGCTCCTAAGATTGAATTATTTCAAGAAGCAATAGAACAAACACATAAAGTATCATTTGAATATTATAATTCAAAAGGACAAAGAAGTGTTATTATTGATCCTTATCTTATTGTTTTTAAATGGTCTCATTGGTATATTCATGGTTTTGATAATGAAAAAAACGAAATGAGATTATTTAAGCTTAATAGATTAGTTGATTTAAAAATGTTAGATAATTTATTTGAAATAAATGATTTCTTAGATGATTCTTACGATTATAATCAATTCTTTAAAGATAATATTCAAAGTATTATATTGTTTGATAAGAGTGTTGAATATCAGTTGATTGAAGAATATGGAAGAGATTCTTATCAAAGATTAGAAAATGGAAAACTTCTTTTTGAATTTTCTTTTACCAATAAAGATTATTTATTAAATTGGGTATTAAGTTTTAAAGATAAAGCAGAACTTATAGAACCAAAAGAATACAGAAAAGCTTTAAAAGAAATAATTAATCATTTAATAAAAAAATATGATGAATAGTGACAGACAGTTGTCAACTTACCTATGCTATACTTTGATTATCAAATGAGGAGGAAGTATTATGGTAGAATCAAGGTGTGGACTCTTATGTAGTGAGTGTAAGTATCGTGATGAAGTGAATTGTCAAGGCTGTTTAAGAATTGATAGACCATTTTGGGGTGAAAGTTGTCCTATTAAATCATGTTGTGAGACAAACGGATATGAGCATTGTGGACTATGTAAAGAGTTTCCTTGTAACTTGTTAAAACAGTTTGCGTATGATGAAAAACAAGGCGACGATGGAAAAAGAATTATACAATGTCAAAAATGGTGTATGAGAAAGTAGGTGAAGAATATGGCTAGTGATAAAGATTATATCGAATATGTTTGTGACCAAATAAAAGGCATAGGTATGTTAAAATATAAAAAAATGTTTGGAGAATATATGGTTTATATTAATGATAAACCAGTTATTTTGATATGTGATAATACTGTTTATGTTAAAAAGTTAGATTGTATAGAAGAATTAATGAAGAATGCTGATATAGGCTGCCCTTATAAAGGAGCGAAAGAACATTATATCTTGGATATTGATGACAGACATTTGAGTTTTGATGTATTAAATCGTTTAGAAGAAGTGACACCACTACCTAAACCTCGAAAGAAAAAGGTAAAAGAATGAAAAGAATAGTTAATAACTTTGAACCAATGGGTGGTAAACATTGTATTACAAACTCTTTAAAACAAATTTTTACATATTATGGTTATCCAATATCCGAAGCTATGTTATTTGGAATTGCTTCTGGATTGTCTTTTATATATATTAATCAATCTGCATCACCAATGGTAAGTGGAAGGACTAAAGTATTTGAATTTGAAAATAAAATCGCAAAACGATTAAATATTGAAATCAAATGTAAGTCACATAAAGATTATACTAAAATTATGCAAGTTACTAAAAACATGATTGATACAAACAACCCTGTTCTTATATATGTCGATATGCCTTATATGAAATATCTTCATATGGATCCTCACAGTCATTTTGGAGGGCATGCAGTTGTTTTGTTTGGTTATAGTAATGAAGAAAGAAAATTTTGGATTAGTGATAGAGATAATCATGATTATCCAATACGTATTCCTACAGGTGATATAGCGATGGATTATCATATTGTAAGTTATGAAGAACTTGAAAAAGCGCGAAGCAGTTCGTATAGACCATTTCCAGCTCATAATAAATATTTGACTTTTGATTTTAATAACTTTAGAGATATTAATAAGATAATACTAAAAGAGTCTATAGTCGAGGTATGTGATAGTATGTTAAACCCTCCAGCACAACTTCTTGGTATTAATGGAATTAAAAAGTTTTCTAAAGAAATATTGAAGTGGAAAGATTTTGATTCAAAAAAGTTAACTTTAGCTTGTGTAACAAATTATTTTCAAATTAGTGCTGATGGAGGAACTGGGGGAGGAATATTCCGTAAATTGTATGGTGAATTTTTAATAGAGTCAGCCTCAATTATAAATGATGATCGATTGATTGACCTTGGTAATCAATTTATAAATATTTCTCAAGACTGGGATAAGATAGCTGCTGATTTATGGAAGCTATCACAAAGTTTAAATGTTGAATTATTAAAAGAAATCTCTGCTTCTATTTTGGATATGTATAATAATGAAAAGGAATTATACAGTCTATTGAAAAATACTATAGACTAAAAAAACTTGTCTTTAAGATTATAAGATAAGTTTTTTTATTAAATGTTTTAAAATCACATGTTCTATGCGTGGTAAGGTTTTAGCTAAAAAACCTCCAGTGGTAGAATTATATTTGTCTGTCAGTTAAATATAAACCAAAGGAGGGCGTCTAATGAAAGACACGAATCGCTTATCACACACATCGGACAGATGGAAATATAACATTATAATCATTCCAAAGTATAGAAGGTTAGTGATATATAATAAGTTAAGAAGAGAGAGTTGGAGTAATAGTGTTTGATATTCTTTTTAGAAAACAGATCAAAAAAATATTATTGTTGAAAAAAACAACAATATTTAGACACTATGAAACTTATTTTCACTAATCCAATTAAAAACATATGAAATATGAAACATGTTTATAAACTAACTTATAAACATTTACATATAATATATTTTCTAATAGAATGAACATATAGAACACAAGGAGGATTTTTAAGTGGAAAGAAAAATGCCAAAGAATTTTTATTGGGGAGGTTCAGTTTCATCATTTCAAACTGAAGGAGCTAGAGATGAAGGTGGAAAAGGTTTATGTATTTATGATGTAAGACCTATGAATCCTGAATTTAGTGATTGGAGTGTAGGGATTGATGAATATCATCGCTATGATGAAGATATTGCATTAATGAAAGATATGGGATTTAATTTTTATCGTTTCTCAATTTGTTGGTCAAGAATTATTCCTAATGGTACATTAGATGAACCAGTTAATGAAGAAGGAGTTAAATTCTATAATGAATTAATTGATAAATTATTGGCGGCTGGAATTGAACCAATGATTACATTAGTTCATTTTGATATGCCTTATCATTTAGTAAAAGAGTATAATGGATTTGCATCTAGATATGTTGTAGATTGTTTTGAAAGATATGCTGAAGTATGTATTGAAAGATTTGGAGATAGAGTTAAACATTGGATGAGTTTTAATGAACAAAACTTACATGGTATGATGTTAAGAGTATCTAATGCTGAAACAATTCCAGAAGGAGTAGATCCTGCTAAACATTTATATCAAGTGAATCATAATATTTTTATTGCTCACTGTAAAGCAGTTAGAGCATTAAGAAAATTACAAAATGATGCTTATTTCTGTGGAATGAATGCTGTCACAAATATTTATCCATATACGAATACACCAAAGAATAACTTATTTGCATGGCAAGCTTATCAATATATGAATGGCTTCCATTGTGATGTATTCGCAAAAGGAAGATATCCTGATTATATGGTTGCTTATTTAGAAAATAGAGGATGGATGCCTACTTTTGAAAAAGAAGATGATGATTTATTAAACTATACTGTGGATTATATTGCATTTAGTTATTATCGTTCTAATACGATTACTGAAGGTGAATTCGATTATACAAGACCATACCATGAAGTTGTGGGTGAACATTGTGTAAAGAATCCAAATTGTGAAGCAAATGAATGGGATTGGGAAATCGATCCAATCGGATTTAGATGGACTCTAAATGATTTAGCATCACGTTCAGACTTGCCAGTATTTGTTTTAGAAAATGGGATTGGATGGCGTGAAGATAGAACACAAGAAGAAGTTGATGAAATGGTAGCGACTGGTAATCTTATTCAAGATGACTACCGTATTAATTATCATAGAGATCATATTCAAGAGATGAAGAATGCAATGTTTGAAGAAGGTGTTGATTGTCTAGGTTATATTACTTGGGGACCAATTGATATCTTAGCAAGTATGTGTAATATGGATAAACGTTACGGTTTTGTTTATGTTAATAGAACAAATAAAGATTTAAGAGATTTAAAACGTATTCCTAAGAAATCATATGCTTGGGTTAAAAAAGCATTTGAATCTAATGGTGAAGATTTAGATTAATGAGAAGGTTCTTTGAACCTTCTTTTTTTCAAAAAAAATATGAGATATATTTTGATTTACAATTGTTGTTTTATGTTTCCTCCTATATAATGAATTATAGAGTTATATTAAAGGAGTAAAACAAATGATAGATATTAAAGATATTGATTATATGCCTAATATTCAAGATATTGATGAACTCATTGGATTACCTCTATTTATGCAATTTTATAATGAATTAATTAAGACATATAATCCGATATGTAAGATTGAATATAGTAAGGATAGTTTATTTAAGGGATGGAATATTAAGTTTAGAAAAGCGGGAAAGGGATTGTGTGTCATTTATCCAAGAGAAAAATACTTCAAAGTATTAGTTGTTGTAGGTAAGAAGGAAAAAGAAAGTGTTGAAGACATTCTTCCTCATCTATCTAAAGAAATTCAAGATATTTACTATTCCTCAAAAGAAGGAATGGGACAACGTTGGTTGATGATTGATATAGATAATGATAATGAAGTTTATCAAGATGTCCTTAAACTTATAAGTATTAGAAGACTATGTAAATAAAAAGAAAGGTGATACTGATGAATAAAACTTGTGGATATATTTATATATTAACTAACCCATCATTTAAAGAATATGTGAAAATTGGATATGCTGATGATGTTCAAAGGAGATTAAAACAACTTAATAGGAGTGAATGTATTCCATTTGCTTTTCGTATATATGCAATCTATGAAGTAAACTCTAGGCTATCTGATATGAGAATACATACTATTATTGATAGACTGAATCCAAATCTCCGATCAATTGAGACTTTTGCAGGGAAAAAAAGAGTAAGAGAATTTTATGCAATGAGTGCTGAAGATGCTTATAGCATTTTAGAAGCAATAGCGGAAATCCATGGTTGTTCTGATAAACTCCAAAAAATAGAACCCACAAAATTAGATGAGGAAGAAGAAGAAGTCGCTGTGGAAATTGAAGAAGAACATAATGAACGCTTAGCACCATTTAAATTTTCGATGTGCGATATCAAACCAGGAGAAGTATTAGAATTTTGGAATAATGCAACTCATAATACGGGAGTAAGATGTACAGTGCTTGATGATAAACTTGTTGAATATCAAAACCAAGTTTGGTCATTATCTGCTCTAGCTAGAGAGTTGTCTAATTCAAAATGGCCAGTCGCAGGACCAAGATACTTTAAATACAAAGGACAATGGCTTAATGATATTCGAAAAAATAATGAATAAGCTTTTAATGTACTCGAAGACAAAGTAAAGTAGGTGAGAGAATGCAATTAATACCAACAACATGTAAGAGTGTAATTAGAAGTGTTAAACATAAAATGACACCGTATGATTATGATGCTAATATATATCGAGGGTGCTCTCATGGCTGTGTGTATTGCTACGCTATGTATTCACATACATATTTAGAAGATCAAGATTTTTTTAATCATATCTATTATAAAGAGAATTTTTGTGAAATTTTAGAAAAAGAATTATCTTCTCCCAAATGGAAAAAGGAAATTATTAATTTTGGAAGTGTCAGTGATAGTTATCAACCGGCAGAAAAGAAATTAGAAATTATGCGAGATGTATTAAAACTTATGATTAAATATAAAAATCCAATAAATATCTCAACTAAGTCAAAACTTATTTTAAGAGATATCGATTTAATTGAAGAGTTATCGCTTGTTGCAGAGGTACAGATTGAATGTAGTATACTTGTGCTGATGAAAAAGTAAGGAAGGTTTTAGAACCTTTTTCATCTTCTAGTTTAGAAAGAATGAAAACATTACAAATTATTAAACAAAAAACACATGCCCATGTTTCAGTATTAATGATGCCTATTGTTCCTTATATGAATGATTCCTATGATAACTTAAAAGCAATCTATGATATATCATCAAGAATAGGGGTAGAGGCTATAATACCAGGAACAATGTATTTAAGAGGAAAAACAAAAACTTATTTTTTGAATTATATGAAAAATTATGATGATGATTTATATCAACAACTTTCACTTTTTTATTCAAACAAAGAAGTTAAGTATGCATATAAAAAAGAATTATATCAAAAGATTAATTTGTTAAGAAAAGAATATAAGATTTAGAAAGAGGACACGTATGAACACACCAACTATAGAAACTGAAAGATTAATATTAAGAAAATTTACTGACAAAGATTTAGAAGCAATATATCTTATATTTAGTGATAAAGAAGTTAATACTTTTTTACCTTGGTTTCCCTTAAAGACTATTGAAGAGGCTGCTGATTTTTATAAAGATAATTATCTAAAAAAATATAAAGATGAAGTTGGTTATCATTATGCAGTTTGTTTAAAGGAAGATAATTATCCTATAGGTTATATAAATGTCAGTGGAGATGATAGTCATGATTTTGGCTACGGGTTAAGAAGAGAGTTTTGGAAACAAGGAATAATTAGTGAAGCATGTCGAGCGGTGATAAAGCAAGTCAAAAATGATAATGTTTCTTATATTACTGCCACTCATGATATCTGTAATCCTCGTAGTGGATATGTTATGCAAAGTTTAGGAATGGAATACAAATACTCATATAAGGAACAATGGCTTCCTAAAGATAAACTTGTTACATTTAGGATGTATCAATTGAATTTTGATAATAATGATAAAACATATAAAAAGTATTGGGATATTTATGAAGAACACTTTATTGAGAAAGATATTTAAAGAAGCAATTTAGTATTGCTTTTTTTGTTGAATTAGCACTTTGTTATTGACTCTGCTAAAACAATGGTGTAATATACTATTAGCACATAAAGTAAATGAGTGCTAATGATAAAGGAGACGATATTATGGCAAAAAAACAATTTAAAGCGGAGTCACAAAGACTGTTAGACTTAATGATTAATTCTATTTATACCCACAAAGAAATCTTTTTAAGAGAATTGATTTCTAATGCGAGTGATGCTTCTGACAAATTGTACTATAAAGCATTAACTGAGAATATAGGTGGTATATCTAGAGAAGATTTATCAATTCAAATTTTAGTTGATAAAGAACATCGTATGTTATCCATTATTGATCAAGGGATTGGTATGGATGCTAAGGAGTTAGAAACTCACTTAGGAACAATTGCTAATTCTGGTTCACTTGAATTTAAAAAAGAATTAGAAGAAGGACAAGATGATGTTGATATCATTGGCCAATTTGGTGTTGGTTTCTACTCAGCTTTTATGATTGCTTCAAAAGTAGAAGTGATTTCTAAAAAGTATGGTGAAGACAAAGGTCATATTTGGGAATCAGATACAACAGATGGTTATACTATTAAAGAATGTGATTTTGATCATTCGGGGACAAGAATCAATTTATTCTTAAAGGATAATAACGATGATGATAATTATGATCAATACTTAGATCAATATGAACTTCAAAGATTAGTTAAGAAATATTCAGATTATGTTCATTATCCAATTAAGATGGATATGTCTACTTCAAAGAAGAAGGAAGACAGTGATGATTATGAAGAAGTAACTGAGAATAAAACATTAAATTCTATGGTGCCTTTATGGAAAAGAGTAAAGAAAGATATCACTGAAGAAGATTATAATGAATTTTATAAAGATAAGTTTAATGATTTTAGCGATCCTTTAAGAGTTATGCATAATAGTATAGAAGGAACAGTATCATATGATTCATTGTTATTTATTCCTTCACAAACACCTATGAATTACTACTCTCAAGATTATGAAAAAGGTCTACAATTATATTCACGTGGTGTATTCATTATGGATAAAGCAAGTGATTTAATTCCTGAACACTTTAGATTTGTGAAGGGATTAGTTGATTCACAAGACTTATCATTAAATATTTCTAGAGAAATGTTACAACATGATAGACAGTTAAAAGTTATTGCTGATAAGATTGAAAAACGTATTCAAAGTGAACTTGAAAAGATGTTAAAGAATGAAAGAGAAAAATATGAAGAATTCTTTAAAAACTTTGGATTACAATTAAAATTCGGTATTTATAACAGTTATGGAATGTTAAAAGATAAGTTACAAGATTTATTGTTATTCTATAGTGCTAAAGAAAAGAAAATGATTACTTTTTCTGAATATGTAGAAGCAATGGATAAAGATCAAAAAGAAATCTATTTTGTCAGTGGTGAATCATATGACAAAATTGATCAATTACCAACAGTAGAAAGAATTAAAGATAAAGGATATGATATTTTATACTTAATTGATAATGTTGATGAATTCTGTTTACAAATGATTAGAGAATACAAAGAAAAACCATTTAAAAACATTAGTCAAGGTGATCTTGATATTGAAACAGAAGAAGAAAAGAAAGAACTTGAAAAAGTAAATGAAGATAACAAAGACATGTTAGAAGTGATTAAAGAAGCTTTAAAAGATCATGTGCAAGATGTTAAAGTTTCTTCAAGATTAAAATCTCATCCGGTTTGTTTAGTAAGTGGTGAAGGTGTTTCTTTTGAAATGGAAAAAGTTCTAAGTCAAATGCCTGATGGTAATGATGTAAAAGCTGGAAGAATCTTAGAGATTAATCCTGAACATGATTTATTTACTGCATTAAAATCAGTATTTGATAAAGATAAAGAAAAAATCAAAGATTATGCTTCATTGTTATATGATCAAGCTTTATTAATTGAAGGATTTAGTATTGATGATCCTGTAGAATTTTCTAATAAAGTGTGTAATTTAATGGTAGAAGCTAACAAATAGTGTACAATCTGTACACTTTTTTGTTAGAATAGAAAAAAGGGGAGGATAAGATGGAACTAAATCAAGCAATTCAAACAAGAAGAAGTATTAGAAAATATAAGAAAGAAAGTGTGAGTGACAAAGATATTCGAAGTCTTATTGAGACAACAATATATGCTCCTTCATGGAAAAATTCACAGGTGACACGTTATCATGTTGTAAAGGAAGAAAAGATCCTTATCAAAATAAAAGGGGCACTTCCTGATTTTAATCAAGAGAACTCTAAAGATGCTCCGGTATTTATTATTCCAACAATTATTAAGAATCGTTCTGGTTATAATAGAGATCAAACACCTACAAATGAATTAGGGAATGGTTGGGGATTATATGATTGTGGAATGAGTTCTATGTTATTAATGCTAAAAGCTAAAGAACTTGGCTTAGATACACTTGTTATGGGTATCAGAGATCAACATAAGATTAAAGAGATATTGAATATACCAGATGAAGAAATTATCACAAGTGTTATTGCATTAGGATATAGAGATATAGAACCTGAAATGCCTAAAAGAAAAAACGTAGATGATATAGCTAAATTTTATTAGAAAAGGAAGGCGAGAGCCTTCCTTTAACGATAATAATTAATAATGATTTGAACTTGTTTTTGTGTTATTTCTTCATCTAGTGATACAAGAATAACATGTTTGTCTTTTTGAAGAATAAGGGTATTTAAAATGTTATCTAAATAACCATATAGAATATTTTCTTTTTTTTCAACACGACTACAATAATATTGATTAGGATTTTTTGAAAAATCATTTAATAATTTTTTAGCAGACTTTTCATTTCTGAGTTGATACTCTTTAACATATAATCCTTTTTCTTCTTTTGTGACTTCTAAAGAACTATATGAGTGAGGCACAGTAAAACTTGATCTCACCATTCCAGAAAAGTCGGTCTTTTCATTTATTCCTAATTCATTTAAAGAAATAACAGAATGATCTTGAGGAGTAAATGCTTTGGCATTGAGAGTATCTTCTATTAATCCCCCAAAGAATAATAATAAAATGATTATAAAAGAAACTTTATAAATTTTTCTTAACTGAGTAAGAAGAGGAGTAGAGAGTTTGTTGTCTTGTTTATGTATTTTCTTTTGAAATTGTTTTGTCATATACATATTAACAAAACATCTATAAACAGTAGTTAGTAATCCAATAATAATCCCACCATATACAAAAGTCATACCATAACTTAAGAAAGTATCAATATTTATAGCCATTAAACTTAGAATTAAAAAAGAAATAGTGACAATTATAGAAGCAATAAATAGATTTAAATATTTAAAAGTTTTATTATCAGTAATAAAATCTTTATGTATAGAAAGATCTAATTCTTTTTTTCTTTTTTTCTCTCCTACAAAAACATACATGCAATTTTTGTTATAAATAGCTTCATATTCATCTTCTAAATATGGATCAAAGAAAATTTGTTTATTATTAAATTTTTCATTTTTTGTTTTTCCTTTAGGATTATAAAAATCAATACAGTAGTGATATTTTTTATCTGTTTTTTTAAAGAGAGTTATAAGTGAAAGATCTTTTGTTGTATATCCTTGAAGACCTAAATCGTTAAGAGTCTTTAGGAGTAATTCATATTCGTAAGGTTTATAATTTATTAGTTTTATTTTATACATAATCATTATCCTTTCTGTGCTATTATATCAAAAAAGTGAAAAGAAGTCTAATTGTCCTTATCTTAAGAATATGTAA
>CAZWXH010000036.1:0-16344 GCA_964637725.1 uncultured Coprobacillus sp.
CAAGAAAAAAATTCTATCAAACGATAGAATCTTATTTCACTTGCATAATAAAGAAATAAAACATGTTTTTTCCTCTTGGTACTTCATAGTGTTCAACAAGATTTAAATAATCATCTTGAATACGTAAATTCTTTCTAACAAGTGAGATTTCACTTGTATATAAGAATATATACCCTTCTGGTTTAACTAATCTATGAATTCTATCAAAGAAACGATCATAAATATCTCTTAACTGTTGACTATCTTTCATTTGATTAATCGTTGGCATATCAGTAATAATTTCATCGAACATTTCCGCATTCACAAATCTTAATGCATCCTTATTAACAAAATAAACTGTTTGATTCGCTGCTTTTGTGTTTTTTCTGGCAGACTCAATAGTCTTCGCAAAAACATCTATACCCATCGCAAAGCTCGTTGGCTTTACGACATTTCTTTCGATCATTAACGTTCCCGTTCCTACAAAAGGATCTAAAACCTTTGCATCCTCTTTCATATAAGGTTTAGCAAGTTGAGCAAGTGTTGCTGCTACATAAGGTTGCATAGATGTCGCACTTACTTCCTTACGATAGTCAAAACGTAAGCTTTTAAAATGTGTTAATCTTAAATAAGCATTAACCTTATCTTGTCTTACTTCTTTTAAAACAATTTCAATATCATAATTTTCTGTTGTGTTCAAAAGTTTTTGAGGATAAAGTTCAAATAATTTTTCTGAAACTTTTCTAATTAAATGAGGATCTTTAACACGCATTGCGTCTACGACTCTAAAATAAAATGGTGATTGATCATCATATAATCTATTAATAATATCCAATAAATTTGATTGTTTAATTCCATTAACAATCTCTTCTTCATCTATATTCATAGCTGAAGCATTTGACAATGGAATTAACATATCTTTATAAACTCTGATATTTAACAATTCATATAACGACTCAGTCCTGACAAGAACTCCTTGCGTTACTGGTTTATATTTTAAATGAAGAACATGTTCAAAAATAACAAATTGATAATATGGTAAAGACGTTAAAATAACATCTACAGGCTCATGTTTAAGTTTTACAACTTTTTTCTTATGAGGGGCACATTGAAGAATCAAAGGATTTAATATTTTTAACTGAGCTTGAATATGTTTAGCATCTGCATCAAGCTTCATCAACTCTTCTTGTATAGCTATAAGTTGTTGAACATAATCTTGACAGTTTTGAATACTTATTCCTTTTAAATATGCTTCTTTAACATAATCAATATCCTCTTTATGATACCTATCAAGTAAGACTTCTATTGTATTATCATAGTTTCCTAATAAAAGAGCACTGTTCTTACGAACCTTTGGATCTGCATCTTCTATAAGACGAATTAAGCACGTTTTTAAATCATCATCGCTTTTAAACATTATCGTATCAGACAACAGTTTAAGTTCAATTAAAGATTCTTTGACTTGTCTATTATTTTTTATATTATCAATTAAATCCATAGTCCATTCCCTTTCATTACTTAAATAATATTATACCATATTATCCTCAGTTATCCAACTTATTTTGGGAAGGGTTACATAAAACGATAAAATATGCATGATTTCTTTATACATAATACGCTCTTTTTCTAGATTTAAATAATATTCTTTAACGAGTTCTACTGTCATCTGTTTATTAACAACGGCATCAAAAAAACGTGTTGGATAGAGTATTCTTGCAAATAGATATAGTATTTCATAAACATGAAAATATTGTGTCTCCAATAGTTCTTGGACATCTTGTGTAGTAATGAATCCACTTTGTAGTAAACAAACTATATGACGACAACGAGAAGAAAAAATATAGTGACACGGATTTACGATTTCATAGACATAATTTTGGATAGGATAGTTTAATGATAATGAAACGGGAATTGACGCTTCACTATGAATTAACAGAATCTCATTTAAAACATTAATACTATTCTCTGCAATTCCACAGTAATAATAAATTAATGAGATTATATCTTGATCATGCTTAAAACTATAAGCATAATCTTTTACACATTCTCTTACACAATCAATTTTTAATATCCATTGTTCTTTTATATGTGCGATTTTCATATGTTGATTATTTATTGGTTGCATAAAGACTTGCAAGTATGCAGTAAAGGAAAACTGTAAAGAATGATAAATAAGTAAGACATGATGATCAGAAACAATATCTTGATTATTGTTTTTAACCAAACTATATCCTTCTATACCACTTAAATGCATGAGATAGCGATAGTGATGATAGGTATCAAGGAATTGATGGATATCTTCTATATAACAAAAATAGTAATATTGTCCTTGATAGGAAAAATATCCATATTGTTTGATCAGTAGATCAATTCCATAATATATTTTTAAAATATTTTGCATAAGCATTCTTCTTTCTAGGTTGAATAGACAAGTGGCACTTGTCCTTCAAAGATTTCTAAGAGAATTGGGATTTGAATAGAATGAGTATGAAATTGTTCAAAAAAAGGATAGATCATATCTATACTCATGTTGATTTCTATAGATAGTTCTACCATAACATGATTGACTCCATAGTTTTCTACTTTCTTTTCTATTGCAGTACTTACACTTGATAAGTGTTTATATTGAACAGATATAGATGGAGATAGAAAATTAAAGATGGGGATATTCATTAAAGACATTATTGGTATTTTAGATACAATTCCTGATTGACTGACCTCTTCTATTCTTCTTTGATAATAGCTATCATCAATAGCGACGAAACGCCCTTCTTCGATAAGGGCATAAGTATTTTCAATATCATGTCCTATTTCACTAGCTAGTTGATTCACTTTAATCATATCAAAATCTAATAATTGAATTTTATTATCTTCTCCTCTTTCAATAATAACCAAGTCTTTATATTGTGACTTATCAGTTAAATAACAATGTGATATTATTAATTGATTAAATCTTTCTAATTCCATTTTTCCATATGTCTTAATACTTGGAATTAATTGAATATAAATAGCAATGCATCCTCCTATTATTAAGAATAAACATGTTGTAACAATAGCCAACCATTTCTTCATCTCATTCACCATTGTATTATATGAGACATTGTATAAAATATAACTTTATATAATCATATTTGTTCATAAAAAAAATCACAGATTCACTCCATGATTCATATTCTTAAAATTCTGTTATGATTTCATCTAATTGATAATCATATTGATCTATTTTGATTTTATCAACTTTTTGACAAGAAAAAGCAATTCCTAATTTATAACCATGAAATCCTTTTGAAAAGTATTTGTCATAGTATCCTTTTCCATACCCCACACGATATAAATTTTCATCAAAAGCTAATAATGGGGTAATCATTAAGTCAATATCTTGATAAGAAATCAGATTTTTATTTATAGGTTCTAAAACATGAAAATGTCCTTCTTTTAATTCTTTAAATGAACTAATTTCATAAAAATTCATAGTTTTGTTTTCTATCTTAGGAACACATACTCGTTTATATTTTAAAGTATGTTTTATTAAGTCATGTGTTGAAACTTCATCTGGTAATGATACATAGATACCAACCATCTTTGATGATTGATATCTTGGATGTAACAGAATCTTATTTAAGATAATATCATTATGTAATGAAAACGTCTCTTTTTCCATTAAAAGACGTTTTTCTTTCATTACTTTTCGAATTACTTGTTTATCCAATGCTATCTTCTCCCATATCAAGCTTAATTAATTGATTGAGTTCAACTGCATATTCCATTGGTAATTCTCTTGAAAATGGTTCAATGAAGCCCATCACAATCATCTCTGTTGCTTGTGATTTACTAAGACCTCTACTCATCAAATAGAACAATTGATCTTCTGATACTTTAGATACAGTTGCTTCATGTTCAATAATTGCATCATTATTCATCATAATATTAGTCGGAATCGTATCGCTTGTTGATAATTGATCAAGAATCAGCGTATCACATTCAACCTTGCTTTTTGCGTTAATAGCATTTTTACCATGATGAACAAGGCCACGATAGTTAACTTTTCCACCATTACGTGCAATAGACTTAGAAATAATTTGACTTGATGTATTTTTAGCCAAGTGAATCATTTTCGCTCCTGAATCAAGGATTTGTCCTTCTTCTGCTACTGCAATAGTAATGCAAGTTCCCTTTGCGCCTTCTTCCATTAATAAGCATGTTGGATACTTCATAGTTGCTAATGATCCTATATTACCATCAACCCACTCCATAGAACCGTTTTTAAAAACCTTCGCTCTTTGTGTAACAAGATTATAGATGTTTTTAGACCAGTTTTGAATTGTTGTATAACGACACTTTGCATCTTCTAAAACAACAATTTCAACCACCCCAGCGTGTAAAGAGTCTTTTGAGTACGAAGGCGCTGTACATCCTTCTACATAATGAATATCAGAACCTTTATCAACAATAATTAAAGTTCTTTCAAATTGAGCCATTCGTTCTGAATTAATTCTAAAATAAGATTGTAATGGTTTCTCTAACTTAACTCCTGGAGGAACATAAATAAACGATCCTCCTGACCAAACTGCACCATTAAGGGCTGAAAACTTATTATCATTATAAGGAATAACAGTATCAAAATATTTTTTAAATATTTCAGGATACTCTCTTAATCCACTATCTATATCTAAAAATATAACTCCTTTTTCACGTACTTCTTCTAACATATTGTGATAAACAACTTCAGACTCGTACTGAGCACTTGCACCTGCTAAAAAATGTTGTTCTGCTTCAGGAATACCTAATTTGTTAAAAGTATTCTTAATTGTCTCAGGAACTTCATCCCACTTATCAGTCAAGTTATCACTAGGACGATTATAGTATATATAATCATCAAAATCCATTTGTGTTAAATCAACACCCCATGAAGGCATTGGTTTATCAAAAAAACATTGTAAAGATTTTAAACGATATTGAAGCATCCATTCAGGTTCTTTTTTGATTGCTGAAATTTCTCTAACAATCGCTTCATTTATACCTTTTTCGGTTTTAAAAACAGAAACATCTTGATCTTTAAAATCAAAATCAGTATTGTTCGTAGGAATATTATTTTTATCTATTGTCATCTCTATTCCTCACTCTCTTCAATTAACTTTATAATACCATTCCAACCTAATGTCGCACATTTAATACGATTGGCTTGTTTATAAGTATTTTTAAAAGCAATCGCTTCTTCTAAAATATCTTCATCATAGTCTTTTTCATAGATCATATTCATGTAGTTATCAATAATTTCTTTTGCTTCTGTTTTCGTTTTACCAATCAGCAATTCGCTCATAATCGAAGTTGATGCTGTACATATTGCACAAGCTTCTCCATCATAACGAACATCACTTATTGTATCACCACTAAATTTCGCTTGAATATCAAGATTATCTATACATGTATCTGAATTCATATTTATTTTTTCATATGTTTCATCATTAAGCAAACCACGATTACGTGGATGTTGATAATGATCCATTATAATTTCTCTCAATAATTGAGGATCATCCAAAGAAAGCATCTAAAAAGTCATCCCCTTTCTTACACACTTCAATAAATTTATCAATTTCTTCTTTTGTATTATAGAAGTAAAAAGAAACTCTTAATGTTTGTGTAACATTTAAAAATTCATCTAAAATTTTAGCACAATGCTGACCAGCCCTTACAGCAATACCATAAGTATTAAAAAGACTTGCTGCATCTTGAGAAAAAACACCTTTAATATTAAATGCAATAGCGCCATTTGACATCTCATTATATATTTCGAGATTATCTAATTGTTTCATCTGATTTAAGCAATAATCACGGAGTTCTTTTTCATAAGTTTGAATATGATCCATACCAATCTTAGATAAATAAGTGATTGCCGCTCCTAGCCCAATAACACCTTCAATATTAGGAGTTCCTGCTTCAAACATATAGGGTGGATTTTTAAGTGTGACATGACCACAACTGTTATAGCGTGAGTTAGCCCCACCACCCATTCTCGTTGGTTTCATAGTTTTTAATAAATCATATTTGCCATACATTACACCCACACCCGTTGGTCCACACATTTTATGTCCAGAAAAAACCAAGAAATCAACATCACTAGACTGCACATCTGTTTTTTGATGAGGAACAGATTGTGCTCCATCACATACAACAATAATTCCTTTTTCATGAGCATATTGACAGATTTCTTTTATTGGTGCATCAAATCCTAGTACATTTGTAACTTGAGCAATTGCAATGATTTTCGTATTTTCATTAATGGCCTTTTTCACATTATCCAATGTCAAACGTCCCATTTCATCTAAATCAATATAGTGGATATTAGCCCCTGTTTGTTTAGCAACATCAAACCATGGTAATGTATTTGATGCATGCTCTGCAACAGTTAATAATATTTCATCATTCTTACAAAGATGTGTTAACCCGTAACCATAAGCTATCATATTTAAAGAATCTGTTGATCCGGAAGTAAAAACAATTTCTTCAACTTTTGAAGCATTAATAAAGTTTCTGACAACTTCTCTGGAATTTTCGTATTGCGAATCTACTTCATGTGATAAATCATAGTCTCCTCTATGGGCATTCCCTGAGTAAGAACTTAAATAATCACACACAGATTGAATAACTTGTTGAGGCTTCAATGTCGTTGCTCCATTGTCTAAATAGATAAGAGGATGATTGTGCATCATTTTCCCATTCAACATTGGAAAGTCTTTTCTAATTGTCTCTATATCAATCATATTAAGCACCGACCTTTGATAATACTTCTTCAAAACGAGATTTTAATAATTCATTGTCGATAACTTCAATAACTGGTTTTAAATATCCATAAGTAATTAAATGCATAGCTTGTTTTTTTGTTAGACCTCTACTTTGTAAGTAATATAAATGTTCTTCATCCATTTTTCCAACTCCAGCAGCATGAGAAGCTTTAACATCAAATTCATCAATATATAAATAAGGATTAGCACTTGCCTTACATTCAGGATCAAAGACCATAATCTTATTTGTTTGGTGACTAGAAGCCCCGTGTTGCCCTTTGGTAATAGTTCCGATACCATCAATAACCAACTTGGCTGTATCTTTTACAACTCCATAGTTATCCATTTGTCCAAATGTATAAGGACTATTATGTTTGATTAAGACTTCAAAACGCTTATCTTCTTGATCTTTAGATAAAACTGCCATACGAACCTTAGCATTGGCATTTTCACCATCAAGATAATAGTGATAAATTCCTTCAAAACTACCCTCTGATAATTCCGCATATCCACTTTGACATATTGCATCTTGTTTTAAATAGACATCATCTTCACATTGAACCTTAGTCTGATTATCACAATTATTTTCATGAAAGATATGCACTTTTGCATTTTCATTTATATACATAGATTTATGTAATTTACCATTATCAATAATTCTTGTTTCAATAATATTAACTTCAACATGTTTATTTACAACATATGAAATATCCATATCTTGCTTTAAAAGATAAACGATTTGTATTTCGATAGGGTTTTTATTCTCAAAGTTTAAAACATTATCTTGAAAATAAACATGATCAGGTAGTTGCGATTGAATACATTCTCCATTTTCAAAAACAATATAATAAGAACTATTCAATAGATATCTACTCACGACCATTGATTTCCTTTTTTCCACAAGATTCCAAAATAATCGGATTCTTCTTTTCTTCTACAGGAATTTCAATCCCTAATTCTTTTACCCAATCATAACCATCACGATCAATCTTTTCAACTAAATCATATCCCCCACTTTTAACAATTTGACCATTAACCAATACATGAACATGGGTTGGTTTAACAAGTTCAAATAATCTTTCATAATGAGATACCATAACGCAAGCAAAATCATCACTACGGCTATCGTTAATTGCTTCACTTACAACTCTTAAAGCATCAACATCTAAGCCAGAATCGATTTCATCTAATAAGGCAAATTTTGGTTGTAAGATTTTCATTTGGAGAATTTCATTTCTCTTTTTCTCGCCACCTGAAAAACCTTCATTTAAATAACGATGAGCTAAATTTTCATCCATATCTAATTCTTCTACATTTTTATCTAGAGTACGAATGAATTTAAATAATGAAACTGGCTTATCCAGTCTTGAATTCATTGCCGCTCTTAAAAAGTCCGAATTTGTTACACCGGGAATTTCTTGAGGATATTGCATTCCTAAAAACAAACCAGCACGTGCTCTTTCATCAACACTCATACTTAAAACATCACTATTATCTAGTTCAATTGAACCACTTGTAATACTGTATTTAGGGTGTCCCATTATAGCTGCAAGAAGTGTTGACTTCCCATTACCATTTGGCCCCATAATTGCATGGATTTCTCCACTATTTATTTCTAAATTAATTCCTTTTAAAATTTCTTTGTCTCCAACATTTACATGAAGATCTGTTATCTTTAAAATTGACATGAAAACGCCCCTTTCGAATGTATATTTTACTTAAAAACACACGCTATGACAAGTTATACGATAATATTTTTTACTATATACAGATATTTTTAGTATTCTCTTATTGTCATATTTTAAAACAAAAAACTCTATAGATTATCTCTATAGAGTTCCTTATTAACAAATACCACAAATGATAACTAATAAAATAAATAATACAAGAATTAAAGTAAATGAACCTTGATGTGCTAACATAAAATTCCCTCCTTTATATTATAAAATATAACAACTGGCTAATACCAATAAAACAAATAAGACAATCATAGTTTCTAAACAACAACCGCCCGCTTCTTTATTCATAGAGTGACCTCCTTCTATGCACATTATATATTATGGTAAATTGTCTATTAATTTTGTATTATCGCCTACATAGTTGAAAAAATATTCATTTCGTGTATAATTAGGGTGTTAAAATCAAGGAGGTTTTTATGAAACAAAAACGACTCATCGGACTAGCACTCGCAAGTGTTTTAGTTCTTAGTGGATGTTCTGCTTCAACAATGAAAGATAATGGCAAAGATGTCGTTGCTTCTATTGATGGAAAAAATATTTTGGCTGATGATCTATACAAGACATTAACGTCTTCACAATCAGGCAAACAAACTCTATTTTCTTATGTATTGGATGAATTAATAAAAACCAATTTTCCAGTTACTAAAGATATGGAAGAGAATGCATCTACAATTGTAACAAATATTAAAGCAAACTATCAGAATCAATATGGTGAAGAAGCTGATCAAAAGCTTAGTGAATCATTAGCAGCATCTAATTATAAAGATATGGATGCTTATAAGCAATCATTAGTCTATTCTTTACAATATTCTGAATTTATTAAAAAATATGTCAAAGCAAACTTTGATGAAATTTTTGAAGATTACTTTACACAAGAAACACCTCGCTATGTAAGTTTAATTAAGGTCGCAATGGCAGATCCTGAAAACCCTACAGATGATGAAAAGGCGAAACTTGAAGAAGTTAAAACTTTATTAGCATCAGATAAAAAATTTGCAGATATTGCATCTGAATATTCTGATGATGAAGCTACAAAAAGTTCTAAAGGAAATTTAGGTATTGTTGATTCTACTCTTCAATTAACGAGTATTTATGGTGAAGAAGTTGAAAAAGCTGCTTTGTCTTTAGAAAGTGAGAAGACTTCTGAAGCAATTAAAAGTGAAGATGGTTATTACTTCTTATATTGTTCAAGTGACGATAAAGAAACTATCAAAAAAGAATTAAAGACTGTTGATGTTGATTCTCCTTTATTAGTTTATGATCAATATCTCCCTTATATCATCTTTAAAACATATGATATAAAATATAGTGATAAAGATATTGAAAAAGAGATCACTACAATCATTGATGAAGCTATAAAAGCAAGAGATGACGCTAGAGGAGGAAACGATTAATGAAAAAAATATTAATGGTGATTCTTGGTGGATTTTTACTTGTTGGATGTTCTAGTACAGGATATTCGATACAAGTTAGTGATGCTGATAAAGTCATTGCTAGTGGTAATAAAGTTGAAATAACTAAACAACAATATTTTGAAAAAATGTTAGAAGGTTATGGTGATGATACTTTACTTAATCAAGTTATGATTAGTATTGCTGATAAAGTCATCAATAAAGATGACTTAAATAAATTACTTGATGAAAAAATAGCGACATACTCTGAGTTATCTGATGGTGATATTAATACTTACGCTAAAGAGTTAGGTTATCCTTCTAAAGATGAATACATCAATGAAATATTATTACCTACTGTTAAACAAGAATTATTAAGAAAAGAGTATGCAAAAGAACATTTTGATGAAATGATGAAGAACTATCAAGTTGCCTCTTTCAAAAAAATAACAGTTGAAAAAGAATCTGCTGCACTTGCGATTATTAAAGAAGCAACAACAATGGATGCTTTTGATGCTAAGATGAAAGAAAATGAAACAAATTCTGAGGACGCTAAAATCGTTAATAAAAATTCTGCTTTAGATGAAAATTTAAAGAAAGAATTAGGGAAAATTTCCGAAGTGAAAACTGATGGTGTTTATAAAAGCGCTATTAAATTAAGTGATGGAAATTATGCGGTTGTCTACATTTATGGTACTAATCACAGTAATAAGGATGAAATCATTGATTCATTAATTAATGATAGTGAGATTAGAATTGATATTGAATCAGCATATCTAAAAGAATATAAATTTACAATTTATGACGATAAGATGAAAGACTCAATCAAAAAAATATCTGAGAAGTATATTTTCTAAAATAGGACTCTGTCCTATTTTATTTTTTTATTATTTATTGTACAATAGAAGAAATGGAGGTATAACTATGGATAACTGTATTTTTTGTATGATTGCAAAGCATGAGATTCCTGCTAAAATACTATATGAGGATGATAAATGTATGGCTTTTTTAGATTTAAGTCAAGCAACTGATGGTCATACTTTAATCATTCCAAAGCAACATTTTAGTCATTTTGTCGATGTAGATATTAATGTATTAAAGCATATGAGTGGTGTTGCTCAAGATTTAGCAAAACAAATCATTGAAAGAACGAATGCTAAGGGAATGAATATTATATCAAATATGAATGAAGTTGCTGGACAAAACGTTCATCATTTTCATATTCATTTAATTCCACGTTATAGTGAAGATGAAGGTTTAAAAATCATCTATACTGATCGTTCTAATGATGTTGATTTAGAAAGTATTTACATCAAATTAAAGAAACAATAGTTTCTTTTTTTTATTTTAAAAAGACTAAGATTTTCTCTTAGTCTTCATACATTTTAGGTTTATAAATCATTCTGTTTTCTAATGCAAAAATACGTTTTGAATGTTCCCCATACTCTATAGGTTCCAAAGCTTTATCAAACATATGAATTCTAGCATCAATATTGTCAATTAAATAGATAATCTCAGCTTCTCTAATTAATGGCAGAACTGGTGAACCATATTCATTCTTACCATGATGAGAAAGAATTATATGTTGTAATAAGGTAACCTCTTCACCTTCAATATTTAGTTCTTTTGCAGCTTCATGGATCATTGATTGAGCAATTGATATGTGTCCAAGCAGTTTACCTTCTAATGTATAGGTCGGAACAACTGGTCCACTTAGTTCAATCGTTTTTCCTAAATCATGCAAACAAATACCAGCGTATATTAAATCAGCATTTAATTGAGGATAATTAATAACCATAGCTTCAGCAATTCTTAACATCGATAATGTATGGTATGCTAATCCTGATACGAATTCATGATGATTTTTACTCGCTGCTGGATATATTTTTAACTTATCTACATTCGCTTCAAATAAATACTTTGTGATTGTATATATTTTCATATTTGAGATACGTTTAATATAACCCATAATTTCTTCTATCATTTTATTTTCATCTAAAGGAGCTTTTGCTAAAAACTGGACTTGTTGAGACTCTTGATAAGAAATATTATCGATACTAACAATCTTCATTTGACGATCATCACTATATTTAATTATATCTCCTTTTGCCCGAACAACTGCTCCACTTGTTAATGCTTCCATTTGTTCAACAGTCGCATTCCATAATTTTGCATCTATTTGTCCTGAATCATCTTGAAAAACAATACTTAGATAATTGCTTTTGTTTGCTCCATTTGTTTTACCTGAAGTGACATGAGTAATCATAGCAGTGAATTCTACATTATCATCTCCACACTTCATTTCTTTAATTTTAATCATTATTTACCTCCCATAGTTCACTAATTATCTCAATGACGTCATCATACTCATAACCTTTTTGAACTAAAAATGTGATAACTTTGCTTTTTAAAATATTGGCATCATATCTATTTTTATAACGATCATAAACACGATAATATTCTTTTGTAAGTAATTTTTTAGTATGTTCTTGAGGAATCACAAAATCAAATTCATGAATTGCACGTTCAACAATATCTTGTGAAAACCCTTTGTTAAACAATTTGTTTTTTACATTTTGAATAAGAGCATACTGTGGTCTTGTTGTATTTTCATCATATAATTTTTGAACTATTTCCATTGCCTTATCATACTCTAAATCTTTAGAGTATTCAACTAAGTATTCATCAATCGTAAAAGGAGAAATTCCTTCCTTTTTTAAGTTATATACTATTTTATTAATACCTATACCTAAACGACTTGATCTTTGAAAATAATTTTTTGTATAATCAATATCATTTATCAAATTCTTTTGAACCAATAAATCCATTGTCATATCAATCTGTATGTCATCAAAATCACCTCTATCTTCAAGTCTCTTACGCATTTTCATATAAGTGTAATCTTTATATGTCAAGTATTTTAAAGCTCGCATATAAGCTCTAGCGACTTGTTCTTGATCTTTTAACGCATCTAATTCTTCTCTATCCACCAATTGACCAATACTTAGACCATATCTTTCTATAACTTGCTTAGAAAGATTAATAATCACTTGATGATTATCAAAACGAAAAGAAACTTGATATTGATTCTTACTTTCTGGTGTTATGGAATCAACTTTATAACAATAATGATGTCTTGATAATGCTTTATGATAAACATCCATTATTTTTTTATAGAAAATCTCACTACTATATTGCATTGCATCTTCAACCGCATTAAAAGAAAGCTGCGCTAATGAAGACTCGCTTAGAGTTAACACTCTTTTAACCAAATCATCTTTATCATTAAAAAAATAACCATTGCGTTCATCAACTATAACACCTTCTAAATTTTTGTCATATCTTGCCAGCACAGGAATACCACTTGCCATTGCTTCAATAAAAGTTAATCCTTGTGTTTCTGTTATTGAAGCAGAAACAAAGAGATGGGAAGCATGATAAAACGATGGTACTAAAGTTGCTTCTTTAGGACCAGTAAAATAAACGCAATCATCTAATTGATATTGGCTTACTAATTCTTTTAATTCATCTAATTGTGGTCCCCCACCAACTATCATCATACAGATGTTTTTATTAATTTTAGATATATCTTTCATGGCTTCAATTAACAGGTCTATACTTTTTTCAGGTGCGATGCGACCTAAAAAAGTAACCACAAAACGATCTGCTAATTGAAACTCGTCTTTAATCTCATCAACTCTCTTTTGATTTATTGAATCCTTTGAAAATTGATCAAGTTGTAATCCAGTTGGAACAACATGAATAGAGTTCGAAATACCATATTCACGTAATGCTTCAGCAGTCTTTGCGGAAGGGACGATTAATTCAGAACAACTATCACCATAAATTTTAGATATCTTTTCAATAATCTTCTTCGCAGTACTATCAACAGCTTTAATATAACCTGGAGTAAAGTAATGTGAGTAATCCGCCCACATCGTATGATAAGTATAACAAACTGGGACATTTAATATTTCACCAGCTATTTTACCAAAAATACCAATCCCAAATTCTGTTTGAATATGAATAACATCAACTTCGAAATCTTTAAGTTCTCGCATTCCTTTGAAAGAATAAATATTCGCAGCTCTATATCCATATAGACTCTTTAAATCAAGACCTGGTAAGCGTAAAACCATATCATCATCATCTTGATAGTCACTATCATGAGGTAGCATTGTAGTTACAACCAATACTTGATGTCCATGTTTCTTTAATTCTGTTGTTAAGATATGTGTTGATGTCGCAACACCATTGATATCAGGTAGATAGGTATCACTAAACAATGCAATATTCATATAATCACTCCAATCTTGATTTGTTGATTTCTTTATTAAATGAAAATACTAAACCACCAATAATAAGTCCAAGGTAATAAGACATAAATCTCCATAAGAATAATGAAGATGATGTTCCAACAGGACCTAGAAAACTAAACAATAAAACATAAACGCCTTCACTTCCACCACTTGCTCCTGGAATAGGTAAAAAAGCATTAATTAAATAGATAAAAGAACATAACCCTAAGAAATCAAAGAAGCTTGTCCATGGTACATTTAAATTCAAAGCCTTTGCAGAAAAGAAAGGCATACTATATATAATTGATAACTTTATAAAATTACAAAGACATGACTTGAGTAAGACTGGTTTATTCTTTTGTAAAAATTTTAACTGTTCTCTAAAGTCAGACATATATTGTTCGATTTTTACACAAGTGTATTCATAGTCTTTAACAATATGGATCTTATTTAAAAATTTCACAATATTATGAGTAACAAAATTTTGTAATGTCTTTGATTTAGCTCCACCAAACAATGCTAAAATAACAACAAAGTTAATCACAAAGCCAATCATTGCAAGACTAAATATTCCCGCACCTTCATTTAAGAAGTAATCATATTTAAATAAGACAACAAATCCTGTATATAAAACAAGAACACTCTGATAGCAGATAAAACACATTAATAATATACTTGAAGAATTTGTTGGAGTAATGCCTTGCTTATTAAAGATATATACTTGAGCAAATTGTCCCCCACTCGCAAAAGGTGTAATCCCATTAAAGAATGTTCCACTAATAGCGTTGATAAATGATTGTTTGTATGAATAATCTTTTTTATATGCTCTACCAAAATACCATAATGAAAGAGCATCTACTAGATAATACAAAACCATTATAGCAGCCAACACAAAAATCCAAGAAAGCTTAGCTTTCGAAAATGCAGTAATAACTTTATCAAATTGATCACCGATGGAAAGATAAATAGATCCCCCACCTATAATTAATATAATAGCTATATTAATGAAATAACTCTTGTTTTTCATAATAATAACTCTTTAAAGATTCATAACGTAATTATAAACCTCCAAAAGCTCCTTTCCAATGATAGAAAGTTCCCTATCACATGCAACTTTATATCCTTCTTCTGCAGTACTTGGTATTTTATTATAAATAATGTTATTAATTAAACTTACAAAATCTTCATTGCTCTTTCCTTTATAAACATGAACTCCATCTTGAAGCCATTCATCATAAACCGGTATATCACGTAATACAATATTCCTTTTTGATGCCAAAGCTTCTAGTATAACAATACCTTCAGTTTCTTCACGTGATGGAAAAAAGAATACATCACAAGCTCCATATGCACCTTTTATGACATCGCCACTAACATACCCAGGTAATATAACATTCTTAGGTAGATTTTTTAATAATCTTCTTATTTTAGGAGTAGGATGCGATAATGTTACATCTCCAAACCAAATAAACTTATAGTGTGGTAAAGACATTGCAACCTCACAAAATGTATCGAATCCTTTTCTTTCAAATAACCAACCTACAGACATAATCACTTTTTCATCAGTTAATTGAAAGTAGTTTTTAAATAATTCTATTTGTTTATCAGTAGGATTAAAATCTTCAAGACACACGCCATTTGAAACCGCAAATACTTTTTGTTTAAGACCATAAGATTCTATTAATCTCTTTGAGTATGGTGTTGGTGTGATAATCACATCAGCTTTTTCATATAGAGATATCAACCATTTTTGATAGATTGGTGCAAGTTGATTAGAACCTATAAAAGATCCTTTAAAATCTTCTTTTGTACTATGTGCATGATAGACGATCTTTTTATTCATCCTTTTTGCTTCTTTCAACATAAAAGGACTAGAAGGAAAGATTGTATTGATATGCAAAATATCATAGTCTTTTTCCTTACTATCTTTTGTAAAAGGAATGTTATTAATAGTTAGTGCTTGAATTTGATGTTTTAAAGCACGACCAATCCCTGATTTCTTTATTGAGTTTTCATTTCCAAAATATAATTTTATTTTCATATAATACCACCATCTTAATTTTACTACATTTATCTTCATAAAGAAAGGAAAAGCCATCTAAAAAAGGCATAAAAAAAGGGACATCATGATGATGTCCAAGGGAATCGGCAACTT
>CAZWXH010000037.1:0-16198 GCA_964637725.1 uncultured Coprobacillus sp.
TTTTTTATTCTCATTAACTTTTCATTCTTTTCTTAAAAAGTTCTCATCATTATAAAAAACAAACTAATCATTCACTATGTTTTAGCTATATATATGAAAAAAACAAGAAATGATCATGAGTCTAATTGAGTATCAATTTGAGACTCACAACTATATAATTTATGTTATACAATAGATTTTTTCAACTCCTCCCTTGAAAGGGAGAGAGATGGAGACAATACATATGAATAATGAAAAATCAAATATTATTATATACATAACTGAAGATGGTTTAATTAAAATTGACACTATTTTTGTAGAAAAAAAATTTGGATATCTCTGGATCAAATGGCCGGGTTATTTGATAGAGATAAATCATCAATTTCTAGGCATATAAAAATGTGTTTGAAGAAGGTGAACTAGAAAGAAATTCAGTTGTTGCGAATTTTGCAACAACTGCTTCAGATGGAAAAAATTATCAAGTAGATTACTATAATCTTGATGTTATTATTTCTGTAGGGTATCGCGTTAAATCAAAAAGAGGTGTTCAACTTAGAATTTGGGCTACTAATATTATTAAAGAGTATATGAAAAAAGGTTTTATATTAGATGATGAACGATTTAAAACTCTTGGAAGTGGGGGATATTTTAAAGAATTATTAAATAGAATTCGAGATATTCGTGCTTCTGAAAAAGTGTTTTATCGTCAAATTCTAGAAATCTATTCTACAAGTATTGACTATAATCCTGGTGCAGAAATTTCGATTCATTTTTTCAAAAAACTTCAAAATAAGATTCATTATGCTATTCATGGACAAACTGCAGCTAAAGTTATTTATACAAGAGCGGATGCTCAAAAAGAGTATATGGGATTGATGTCTTTCAAAGGTGAACAGCCAACTCTAAAAGAAGCATTAATAGCTAAAAATTATTTGAACGAAAAGGAACTTAGGTCAATGGGACAACTTGTTTCAGGATACTTGGATTTTGCTGAAAGACAGGCTGAAAGAGAGTAGGTTATGACTATGGAAGACTGGGCTAAACATTTAGATAATATTCTTACAATGAGTGGTGAAAAACTATTAGAAGGAAATGGTAGTGTTAGTCATATACAAGCAGTATCTAAAGCTACTGATGAATATAAGAAACATCAGGTTAAAACTTTGAGTTCAGTAGAAAGGGACTACTTAGAAAGCTTAGGATTTTTAGAAGAGAAAGTTAAATAATTTAATCAATTGTTTATAGGGTATGGGTTTTTAATCAATTAAGATTAGATGCGAAATTGATTCAATCCATATCTTTTTTATTTGAAATAGAAAAAGCCATGATTTCATCATGACTTTTATTTTATAGTATATAATTATTTATTAGCTTCTTCGATAGCTACTGCAACTGCAACAGTCGCACCAACCATAGGGTTATTACCCATACCAATTAATCCCATCATTTCTACGTGAGCAGGAACTGATGAAGAACCAGCGAATTGAGCATCACTATGCATACGTCCCATAGTATCAGTCATACCATAAGAAGCAGGCCCAGAACCCATATTGTCAGGATGTAATGTACGTCCAGTTCCTCCACCAGAAGCAACTGAGAAGTATTTTTTACCTTGTTCAATACATTCTTTTTTATATGTTCCAGCTACTGGATGTTGGAAACGTGTTGGGTTAGTAGAGTTACCAGTGATTGATACGTCTACACCTTCTTTATGCATAATTGCAACACCTTCTCTAACATCATCAGCACCATAGCAATTTACTTTTGCTCTTGGTCCATCAGAATAAGCTGTTCTTGAAACTTCTTTCACTTCACCAGTGAAGTAATCAAATTGTGTTTCCACATAAGTAAATCCATTGATTCTTGCAATGATTTTTGCAGCATCTTTACCTAAACCATTTAAGATAACTCTTAAAGGTTCTTTTCTAACTTTGTTTGCTTTTTCGGCAATTTTAATAGCTCCTTCAGCAGCAGCAAAAGATTCATGTCCAGCTAAGAATGCAAAACAAGCTGTATTTTCATCTAATAACATACTTCCTAAGTTACCATGTCCTAAACCTACTTTACGATCATCAGCTACAGATCCTGGAATACAGAATGATTGTAAACCAATACCGATTGTTTTGGCAGCAGCCATTGCTTTTGTATCTCCGTTTTTAATTGCCATTGCTGCACCTACTGTGTAAGCCCAACAAGCATTTTCAAAACAGATTTGTTGTGTTGATTTTACGATTTCGTAAACATCAATACCTTTTTCATCACAAATTGCTTTTGCTTCTTCGATAGATTTAATATCAAATTTAGCTAAAGCAGCGTTGATTTGATCAATTCTACGATCATAACTTTCAAATAATGCCATTTATATCACCCTATTATTCCTTTCTTGGATCGATGTATTTAGCAGCATCATTAAATCTACCGTAGTTACCAGTAGCTTCTTTTAATGCTTCATTTGCATCTGTTCCAGCTTTAATTGCATCCATCATTTTACCAAGGCTAATGAACTCATAACCAATGATTTCATCATTAGCATCTAATGCTAATCTGTTTACATAACCTTCAGTTAATTCAAGATATCTAGGTCCTTTTAATTTAGTTGAATAAGATGTACCAACCATACTTCTTAAACCTTTACCTAAATCTTCAAGTCCAGCACCAACAGGAAGTCCACCTTCAGAGAAAGCTGATTGAGTACGACCGTAAACAATTTGTAAGAATAATTCTCTCATAGCAGTGTTAATAGCGTCACAAACTAAGTCAGTATTTAAACCTTCTAATAAAGTTTTACCAACTAATGCTTCTGAAGCAATTGCAGCTGAATGAGTCATACCTGAACAACCAATTGTTTCGATTAATGCTTCTTCAATAATTCCTTCTTTAACATTTAAAGATAACTTACATGCACCTTGTTGAGGAGCACACCAACCAACACCATGTGTTAATCCTGAAATATCTTTAATTTCTTTTGAATATACCCATTTTCCTTCTTGAGGAATTGGAGCACACCCATGATCTGCACCGCGTGTAACGCATTGCATTTCTTCTACTTCGTGTGAATAAATCATTTTTTTACTCCTTTCATTTATTGAAATGATTACTTCTAGAAATCTGGAAAAAATCATTTTTTCCTTCATTCAGGTGAAGGAATTCACCTACTGTGATTATAAGGCAAAAGAGTGTTAAAGTCAATGAAACGAAAAGTAAAACAAGTGAAAAATAATAGATATTGTAGAAATAGAATAAATCTTGTTTTGGATAGAGAAGAAGCTGTTGTCTTTTCTTATAAAAAGAAGTAAAAAATATGATATAATATAAAAAAGTAGAGGGGAAGATAACATGAAGATATTCAAACTATTATTATGTATAGGGTTATTAATTTCTTTAAGTGCATGTCAAAAACCTGAAGAGGAAACAGACAAAACCAATACAACAACAAAGAATGAAGAGAAACTAGAAAGTAAAACACCAGAAAAGACTTCAATTACTCTTTCTTTTGCGGGTGATATAACAATGGGTAATTATGCAAGACAACCAATGAGTGGCTCTTTTGATGCCGAATATGAAGTCCAAGAGAAAGATACGTCTTACTTCTTAAAAAATGTTAAGTCTATATTTGATCAAGATGATTTAACAATCGCAAATTTAGAAGGTCCACTAACGACTGCGACATCACATGCTGAAAAACAATTTGCTTTTAAAGGAAAAACAGAATATGTTAATATCTTAAAAGATGGGAATATTGATGCTGTCACTATCGCAAATAATCATTCTCAGGACTATTTTTCACAAGGGTTAAGTGATACAAAAGAAACCTTAAAGCAGGCTGATATTCCTTATTTTGGTTTAGGTGAAGTTGCTAAAGTTGAAGTAAAGAATAAAACTTTTGGTTTTCTAAGTTATAGTAGTGCAAGTAGTTATTCTTTTTCAAACACTATGATTCAACAAATGAAAAGTGATGTCTCAAAGCTTAAAAAAGAAGTTGATGTTGTTATTGTCTATTATCATTGGGGAATTGAAAGAGAAGGGACACCTTTACAAAGTCAAAGAGATTTAGGTCATCAAACTATTGATGCTGGAGCTGATTTAGTTGTAGGATCACATCCCCATGTACTACAAGGGATAGAAACATATAAAGATAAAAAAATTGTCTATAGTTTAAGTAACTTCTGTTTTGGTGGAAATAGAAATCCAAGTGATAAAGATTCTATGATTTATCAATATACATTTGATTTTGAAGATGAAAAAGTTGTCGGAACATCAGATAAGATTATTCCAGTTATGATATCATCTACAAAATCAAGAAATAATTATCAACCGACTATAGCATCAGGAACTGATGCAGAAAGAATACTAAAGAAAGTCAATGAAGTAAAATAAAAATAAGCATATCATAAAGATGTGCTTATTTTTAGGTTTAGTCTTCATAAGTAATTTTTAAATCTTTAAAAAATGCTTCGGTTCCGATGTCAACAAATAAACCGATACCGCCTTTTAAAAAATCACCGTGTTTCATATCTTGAACAACTAGTGAAGCTTGCTCACTATCATTAATATAGAGTGAAACCTTTGAATTATTGATAACAGCCTTAAGATTAATCCATTCATTTAAATCAATATCTGCTGATGCCTCATAATCCGTAATGCTATTTTCTCTAAAATAATCGAATGTATATGTAGGATATGAAAAATATTGGCATCCTCGCATCTTTCGTATAGGATCATCACAATTTCTACCATTAGTAGGTCTTACATAGAGAGATTCAAATTTAGTATCATCTTCACTAATTCTAAAAGCAATACCAATAAACCCTCTAGCAAAGTCAGGAGCATCTTCTAAAAGACGACTAAGGACCTTGACTTCTATAACTCCATTATGAAAACTACTGTTCTTCAACTTTGCGTAAGTATTCTCATCAAACTGCATAATTTTTTCAGATTTAACTACTCTTATAACGTTATCATCATTAATTTTTACATTATTAACTAATGTGTGAACCGCTATAAAGTTCTTGCTTTCTAAGTCAACTTTTTTAATCATATAAACCTCCAATCATTTATACAATTGTAACATAACAATTTGATTTTCTGAAGAATTTATTAATACTTTATTATATTGAGTTTTATGCTTACAAAAGGCAATTATAATTATGGTGTATTCAAATAATCTCTGATTATAGCAAAACAGTTTTATTCAAACCTTTTATATTTATATAGGAGTTTTAAGATGACCTAGTTAAGAAAATGGCAGATAAGATTATTTTAGTTATGATAACATCTACAAAATCAAGAAGTAATTATCAACCGACTATAACATCAGGAACTGATGCAGAAAGAATACTTAAGAAAGTCAATGAAGTAAAATAAAGATGCAGCATAATTGCTACATCTTTTTCTTTATTCGATTGGAATCACTTTAGATTCTTGAATTTGTTTAATGTTTTCAGTTGGAAGAGTAACCTTTAATTCACCATTGTCAAACGTTGCTTTAATATCAGTCTCTTTAATAGTATCACCAACATAAAAGCTACGTGTACAACTTCCACTATGACGTTCACGTCTAATAACATGACCATCTTTGTCTTTCTCTTCATTGTCTTGACTTGTTGATGCATTAATTGTTAAATATCCATCTTTTAATTCCATACGAATATCTTCTTTCTTATATCCTGGAAGTTCCATACTCAATAAGTAAGAATTGTCTTTTTCAACAATGTCCGTACGCATACTGTCGATAGAAGTCCATTGGAATGGATCATGGAATAAATCATCAAACATATCACTAAATGTAGGTAGGAATCTCATAAACATCGCCTCTTTCCTTTAAATAATAATCAATTATCAAATGAAATTAACTACCCGAATTAAGGTGTCCCTTAACTCTAATTATATTATATCACTATTTTTAGCACTGTCAAGTAGTGAGTGCTAAAAGGCTACTATTTTTCTGTGACTGCCACCCAAACTTCAACGAGACCATCTTTTCCATAATATTGAATATCAGGTGCTAAAGCTTTCATTTTACCAGTTATATAACCTTTATTTAATGCTTTATATTTTGATTTAGGTAACCACTTTGTGATAGCAAGTGCTTCAGTCTTTCCGATCGTATCAATAGTACATGGGAATATTGCCCAAGTCTGAGCAGGAATGATATATTCAGATAAATCATTAGCCTTTGGCTGATCGCTAGATACCCCTATATAATATTGAAATTGACGTGCATCTTTTTCGTTGATGCCATACACACTCACACCAAACACACCTAAAGGCTGTTGATTATTTAGTGGTAGGAGTTTATCTGCTATATTGTTTTTTTGAAAATCAATCCAAAACTTTGGTATTGCTTTAGTGGCCTCTTTATGTTTATTTGTAGTCTCTATAGAATAACCAAGCACTCTAAAACTTTCTATTTTTTCTATTCTAAATGGTTCGTTCATAATTTTTCCTCCTTGATTTTAAAACTTTGATTTTTCATAGTTGTAAGGAATACTTGTCCCTACAACAACATCTTCTATTTTTTCTATAATAAGCCAATCATCCATATTACCTTGATGGTCAAAATCTAGAGGTTTGATGATTTCAATATTTTCAAATTCAATGAGACATAAACATTTTTTATGCCAACGTATTTTTTGTTTATCAGATAAATTTAACTGAGACTGATTGTCTTCTAAAATCTTTAGAATATCTTCATCTATTAATTTTGTATAGTTTTGAACATCTTTTACTGTTGCTTTTACAGAAATAATCCCCGTACCTTTTTCCATAAAATAAAGACTCTCTCCTTTATAAACACGACTATGAGGAATCTTTCTTCCAGCCGCCCCTCTAACTACCATTGTTTTTTGGCCTGATATTATTTTATCTAATACCTTGTCGTTTTTCTTTCCAGTATTATCACAATAGACTAAATGAATCATTTTATTCCTCCTCCATTATAGGTATCCATATTTGGCTTAAATATTGAGAACTTGATTGATCTTGATCACTATACCATTCTAATTCGGGACAAGCAGCATGTTTAAAAGGATATTTTAAAAGCCATTCCTCATTGAGATAAGTCCATCCTTTTTGTATAGATTGGGGAACACTACCCCTACAATCAAAGATTGCCCAAGTTGTTTCAGGTAAATTAATCTCATAATATCCGACAGGTAATTCTTTATCTGATTGAATCATTATGCAATAATTAATTTCATTTGTTTCTTTATCATAATAATCAACAAGTCCAAAGATACCCTTTGGATTACCACAATCTAAAGAAATCAATTGAGGATAATTAGAACTTCTTAAAAACTCATTAAAAAATTCAGGTATAGTCTTATAATGTTCATTATTATTACAAGATATTCTTTTAGCTTTTCCAATAAGACGAATATGACTCATTTTTTTAATGTTCCAAGTATAACTTTGTTTATAAGTTACTTGCATTTTAGGAGTAATTGTAAGAGTCGTTTCTTTTTGTCTAGCATCTTTAGGAGAAAGTCCATGAAATTGTTGAAAGGCTTTGGTAAAAGAAGTTGGAGAATCATAACCATATTTATAACTGATATCAACTATTTTCATATTTGTACTCTTTAAGTCATAACCTGCTAATGTCATTTTTCTTTGACGCACATAATCCGCAAAACTTAATCCATTAATATATGAGAATACTTTTTGAAAAAAGCTAAATGAACAATCTGCTATTTTGGCGATTTCATTATAATCAATGGGTTCTTCTTTTCTTTGTAAATGATTTTCTACATAATCAATTATAGTTTGTAACTTATCATTCCATTCCATCTTGTTTGACTCCGTTTCTAAAAGATAAGCCTATTGTATCATTTTGATTTATATCTTTCATCTTCTTTTTGGTACTGTTGGGATAGAATTCTTATAATATAAAAATAATTTCATTTTTAGTAAAAATTATATATAATCTATTATTCTATGTTAATATATCATTCAAGGGGGATTGTATAATGATAAAATTAGTAGTAAGTGATATGGATGGAACTTTAATTAACCATGAACAAGGAATTTCTAAAAAGAATCTTAATGCTATTAAGGAGTTAGAAGAACGTAATATTGATTTTGCGATAGCATCAGGTAGAGATTATAACGGTGTTTATACCATTATGCATAAATATGATTTACATTGTGAAGCTATATTAGGAAATGGTGCACAATACGTTGATAAAGCAGGAAATGTATTAATGAGCTGTTATTTAAATAAACAAGTATTTCAAGATATTATAACAATCTTTCATGAAGCTAATATTCCCTACATGGTATTTACAACAGATGGTTTCTTTACAACACAAGAGCCTCACTATGTAAGAGATTCTTTTATTACAAGAGGGAAGATTAGATTTGGGATGAATGATGAAGCATACATTGATGGAGGAAGTCATGCCCATATTCCTTGTAATCATCTTCAAAAGATTACAGATATAGAAGCTTTCCTTGAAAAAGATTTAGAAATAATAAAAGTAGAAGCTTTTTCTCTTACACCAAGTGAATTGATACCAGCAAAAGAATTATTAAAACCAATACCTACAATATCTTACTTATCATCATTTGATGATAATGTAGAAGTTACAAATCAAAATGCTCAAAAAGGATTGATTTTAGAAAAAGTAGCGAAGTTAAAAGGACTAAAAAAAGAAGAAATAATGGTTCTAGGTGATGGCATGAATGATATTACACTATTTGAGCGTTTTCCGTATTCTTATGCGCCTAAGAATGCTGAACTAGAAATCAAGCAATTAGCTCACCAAGTTGTTTGTGATTGTGAAGAAGATGGATTTAGTGAGGCTATTCATATGATGTTGGAAGATTTAGGAAACTAAGTCTTTTTTCTTATATATTAATAAATTCTTAAGATGTTCATAAAAATAATGTAGTATAATGTAGAAAAGTGGGGGGAGTGATTTTATGAAGGTTATGGTTGTAGATGATGAACGAGAAATTGCTGATCTTGTTGAGCTATATTTAAAAAATGAAGGAATGGAAGTTTACAAGTTTTATAATGGAAATGAGGCTTTAGCGTGTATCAAGAGTACCAATCTAGATTTAGCTATCCTAGATATTATGTTGCCTGATATTGATGGTCTCGCAATTTGTCAAAAGATTAGAGAGAAACATGATTATCCGATTATTATGTTAACAGCCAAGGAAACTGAAATTGATAAAATCACCGGTTTAACTATCGGAGCTGATGATTATGTTACAAAGCCATTTCGTCCTTTAGAATTAATGGCAAGAGTTAAAGCACAATTAAGACGTTATAAAACATTTTCGTCAACCCAGGTTCAAAACTTGATTACAATTAAAGATTTAACTATCGATAAAGATAATCATTTATGTTTTTTAGATAATAAAAAAATATCTTTAACACCGACTGAATTTTCTATTCTTTGGTTATTGTGTGAAAACAAAGGGAAGGTAGTGAGTGTTGATCAAGTTTTTCAAGATCTATGGGGTGAAAAGTATTATAGTGGTAATAGTAGTTCTATTATGGTTCATATTCGTCATTTAAGAGAGAAACTTAATGATTCAGTAGAGAATTCAAAATATATACAAACGGTATGGGGAGTAGGTTATAAAGTTGAATAAGGATTATACAAGTCAATTTCAAAAAGAGATTTTTAAAAAACATATGTATGTTGCTTCAATATCTATTGTTATTATATTATTGTTTTATTTCTTTTTAGATCATTTTTATAATGGAGCAGTTATTAATTTTATTCAAAGGATCTTTGGTCATGGTTTTGCATATTTTATATTAAAGAATCAAAACATGGTTGTATTTATAACTTTATTAGTTGTTTTGATTATTAACTTTCTTATTGTTGAAATCTATGCATTACAAAAAATATCTTTAGTATTCTCTCAAATGAGAATCTTATTTCAAAAAGATAATCAACGGATTGTATTAGATGATTCATTATATGAACTTGAACAAGATTTTAATTTATTAAAGCAACAAAGTCTAGAAAATGAAAAAAAAGCAATACAAGAAACGCAACATAAAGTTGATATGATTGCTTATCTTGCTCATGATATAAAAACACCATTAGCATCAGTTATAGGATATTTATGTTTATTAGAAGAAAGTGATGAAATATCTGAAAATCTCCGTCAAAAATACACTCATTTATCTTTAGAAAAAGCATATCGTTTAGAAAAATTAATTAATGAATTCTTTGAAATAGCAAAATTAAATCAAACAGATAATCCTTTAAATAAAGAAGATATTCATTTACATTATTTGTTTGAACAAATGAAAGAAGAATTCTATCCTCTCATGCAAGAGAAAAACCAAAATATCGAAGTCTGTATTGATGATGATATGATGATCTACGCTGATGCGAATAAAATAGCGAGAGTCTTTAGCAATATATTAAAGAATGCTTTACATTATGGTGATATCAATTCAAATATTATTGTTGAAGCATATATCGATAATTATTATTCTGTTATCACTTTTAAAAATCAAGGACCTACAATTCCTAAAGAGAAATTAGATATTATATTTGATCAGTTCTATCGTTTGGATAGTTCACGTTCTTCTCAAACCGGTGGTTCAGGTTTAGGGTTATCTATCGCAAAAACGATTGTTGAACAACATTTTGGTCATATCCAAGTAATAAGTGAAAATAATGAAACCATTTTTATTGTGAAGATACCGCTTCATCAATAAGTTAAGAAATTCTTAAAGAATTCTTAAAGAAATTTATCATTCTCTTCTTTATACTGATGTTGTGGAGGAAACAGTATGAAAAAGAGAATTTTTATATTTCTAACAATTATTATTATACCCATTGGAATATTGTTAGCAGATCGTTATATATTGAAAGATGATATACGCTTAAATGCGCGTTCTAATCAAGGAGCAGAGTGGGATTATATTTATGAACATCAAAAAGAATATCCTCCTTCTTTATTAAGACTGGCATCAAGAAATCCAGAAACGATTCCTTTTGTTGCTAATTACTTAAAAGAATCTAAAAAAACGCATTCAATGAATATCAGAGATGATTTGAAGAATGGGGAGATACCGCTTTTATTACAATGGGATCAACGATGGGGATATAAAGGATATGGTGATGATATGATGGCAATTAATGGGTGTGGACCAACATGCTTATCAATGGTTGTAAGTTATCTCAAACAAGATCCAACTTATCATCCTTATTTTATAGCGAAATATGCATTAGATAAAGGCTATTGGACGGGTGAAAGTACATCGTGGGACTTAATGAATGAAGGCGCTAGAAATCTAGGCTTAGAAGTTCGCGAGTTATCTCTAGATGAACAAAAGATGATTGATGAACTCAATAAAGGAAATCCTATTATTTGTAGTATGTCTAAAGGTATTTTTACAACAACGGGTCACTTTATTGTCATAAAAGAATATAAAGATAAAAAGTTTTATGTCAATGATCCAAACAGTCCTAAAAAAAGTGCAGTCGGTTATTCTTTTGAAGAAATTCAGTACCAAATTAAAAATATTTGGGCGTATAATATTTAAAATATTTTGACTATTATTCTTTTTTCTATTAGAATATCTTCATAAAGAAGGTGAATATATGTCTATCAAAACAAAGTTAGATACAACAGACCAAGATACTACAAAAGTAGATTACCAACTTTTTGCGACCGTTGATGATGCAATCAAAGATGTTAAAATTGATGAACAAACAGTTATAAAGATTAAAATAACAGATGAACATGATGAAAAATAATCATGTTTTTTATTTTATTTTATGTCATACACATAATATTTAATGCAAATTCATAATATATTTGACAGTTTCTGTTTTTTTAAAGACATAAAGATTGTTATCGTTGTATAGAAAATTAAAACCATATATAATTAAAGCAGATAGAAGAAGGGAGAGATAGTCATGAAAAAATTGTTTAAATTACTGTTAACTCTTTGTTTTGTGACTTTTCTTACAATTGATGTTGTGAATGCAAATAGTCAATTTTCAATAACTTCTCCCCTCGATTTGATGATCTTTACGAATGGAAACTCTGGAAGTGATGCAATCCTCAAAAATGATATCATTATTTCTAAAAGAGAATTCAATGTGCTTTCGCCTTTAAAAGATAAGAATATTGATATGAATGGATTCTCACTTATTATTGAAAAAGACCATATGTTCGCTGTGAAATCTAAATACACAAATAGTATAGTCCGTTTTTATACCAATTCTTCTGATCCTATATTTATTGTAAGAGGAGGACTTGAACTGTATTCAGGAGAATATTCTTCGACTGGTAAGGGGAGTCTTGTGAAGATTGAAGGTGAAGGGAAACTCTATACAAAGCAACCTTTTTTGGAGAGTACCTTTTATCCAAATGATGAAGGACAAGAGATAGGAATGCATTCCATCTATGATAATCAAAAAGTAAAGATGACAATACCAGAAGGAACAGCGATACAAGGAGGAAGTGAAACTGCTTATTATCATATGGATATTCATGCGAAAACAGTCGTTGACAGTTTGATAAAGCCAGTGTTTTATTATTCGTCTATTCAAAGTTCACAAGCAATAGGCGTTACACAAGGAACTTATAATGGAGTTACAAACATGAAGAAGATTCCGATATGGGAACATCAATTGGTTATGGGGATAGGTGATGATATTATAGATGAATATGATATGAACAAAGCTACTCCAGAACATATTATGACGAAGGATAATCAGTATATTACGGTGTCATTTGATACCTCTTTGTTTAATCCTTTACTTGATGAACAAATTCTTAAGGGAACATATCATAATGTCGATCCTTTCTATATTGATTATCTTCCAAAATTAGAATTAAAGATTTTAAAAAATCAAGAAGTTCCTTTAAGTCATTTTACAACATTTTTTGGTGGTATAGATTGTTTGACAGAAGTCTTTTATTCAAAATGGCTTAGTGTATACCCAATAATAAATCATATTAATTTCACAAATGAAGATAATATTATTTTAGAATATGCTTATAATCAAGACTTTTTATCTTCAAGATTTAATAATAATATATTTGATTCAGGGGTGTGGAGTTCAACAGATATTAATAGCTCAGCTATGGGTTTATTAAAGGATGAAAGGATATATGCACGCTTAATTATAAAAGAAGGACTACAAAATGGATATTCCAATGTTTTAAGTTTATCGAGTAAAGGTGTTCAATACATAAGTGAACCCGAGTCTGAATGGATGACTCAGGAGAAAGAGGAAGTGGTTATTCCTTCACCACCAATTGATGGAGGAAGTAATAGAATACCTGAGGAAGTCAAACCCGAAGGTAATGATCATCGTAATGATGGTTCAGTGGATGAACCAGCTAAGAAGAATGAAGACACGATAGATAAGGATGATATGGATTCTCATATCAAAGCTGATGAAGATATTGTTGTTGATTTAGAAAAGAATAAAGTTGTAATACCTAAAGAAGTTGTAAAGAAATATCGAGAAAGTTCATTAAAGGTGTCAGAGACACAAGAAGATGTTCAAGTTGAAGTGACTAATAAAGATGGTCATACTGAAAGAATTAAAGAGCCTGATATAGAAGTTATAAAAAATGAAACTGAATCATTTTCTTATATTGGATATATCGGTGTTGGAATTGCTTGTGTGATATGTATTATTTTGTTTTTAAGACATCAAAGGAGAGTGAACTAAATGGTAAAGATTTTATTAGTTGATGATGATTTAGATCTTTTGCATGTTATGACAATGGGGTTAAAAAATCATGGGTTAACTGTTGTGACTGCATCCTCTCGCCAAGAAGCAATTGAAAAGTTCACTTCTGAAGATATTGATTTATGCATTTTAGATATTATGATGGAAGAACAAGATGATGGATTTGTTTTATTGAATCAATTGAAACAATTGAGAGATGTTCCGATGTTGTTTTTAACGAGTCGTAATTCATTAAGTGATTGTTTATATGGCTTTGAAATAGGGGCAGATGATTATATTTATAAACCATTTTCAATGGATGAATTAATCGCAAGAGTGAATGCTCGCATAAAGAATATAATTGAGTTAGAAAAACAGTATAGAATAGGGGACTTTATTATTGATATAGAGAATCAAAGTGTTTCTTATCGTAATCAAACGATAATCTTTACAAATCATGAGATTAAACTTATTCACTTTTTAGCAAGACATTCTGGAGAAGTCTTTAATGAGGAAGAGCTATATAGATATATATGGAAATCACATATCACTTTAAATACCAGAACATGTAGTGTTCATATTGCCAATATACGTAAAAAGATGAAAGAAATATGGGGAGATCCTTTTATTCATACATGTTGGGGTGAAGGATATATGTTCGTAATACCAAAATGAAAAAACAACATTATTTAACTTTATTTGTTATTTTTATAGGAGTGATTATCAATCTCTTTCTCCACTATTATAATAATCAATACCTTCATGATGATATTCAAGGACAATATGGTATTGTTGACTATACCAAGAGTCAAAATGATATTCATTACTTATCTCATGGTTGGCAACTTTATAAACAAGAAAGTAATATAAAAGATATTGATAAGAAGATACCAGATGATATCATTGATATTTATCAATCATTAGAAGTTAACCAAGCGATCTATCGTCTTCAAATAATCAATGATAAACCTTTATCACAATATTCTTTTGTGTTACCAGAAATCTTTTCTCAGTATGAGTTTTATGTTAATGGGAAACTTGTTCATCAACAAAATGATATTCAATATACAAAATTATCAGTTCCAGGAGAACAAATATTAGATTGTATAATTGTTACTCATAATCAAGATCATTATTATAGTGGACAAGTGTTTCCAATAGCTTTTGGGGAATCGAATGCGATTAATCAGATGCAAGGAATACAAAATTATAGTCATGCATTTTTAATTGTTATTGGATTACTTTCAACGATAATTATGGGTTGTATGTATATATTTACTGGCAAGGAGAAAGTTTATTTATATGCCTTTGTGTTATCTTTATTATTTACAATTTATCTTTCTCATTATTTTATTCATCAATTTATCCCAGTTAAATCGATAATAACTTATCTAACAGAAGATATATCTTATTTCTTATCATTAGGAACACTCATGTTATTTATTCAACAGTTTTATACCCCTAAAGATATTTTCAATAGAAAAACAATAACAATCATAGGTATACTCATTGTATTAAGTTGTGTCATTGCTTATAAGCTACCTTATCAAATACACTTACTTTATTATTTAAGTTTGTTTTTCAAAATCAATATTTTATTCTTATTAATATATACACTTTTTAAAGCGAAAGAAAAGACATTGATTTATTATATGATTATTATTTTTGTAGTTTCATATATCTTTGATTTTTCATATAATTTTGAGCCAATATATGGAGGATGGGGCATAGAGATTTCAGCAATATTATTACTTATAGCCTATAATATTGATGTAATCCAAAGACAGATTCATCTTTATAAAACCTTTATTATTTTACGTAATAAGGAAGATAAGATGCTTGAATATACAAATACCAAGGCTCATGATATGAAAGCCCCAATGGCTTCTATGAAGGGATACATAGAACTTTTAAACAGTGATTTAAATGAAGAAGATAAAAATTATATATTAAATAAATTACATGAAAAAATATCGTTATTATCAAATCGTTTAACACAACTACAAAATTTAGATTTTGAAACATGTATTTTAAATAAAGAAAAAACAAATCTTAAAGATTTATTAGAAGATATTATAGATGAATTTGAAATTCAATTAATGAAAAAGGAAAGAGAAATCATTAAGAATATTAAAGATATTCACTATAATCTAGATTCTCATTACTTTAAGATTATTATTGAAAACTTAATTATGAATGCGATTGAGCATTCATATAAAACTAAAATCTTTGTTTCTTTATACGCAAAGAATAATCAAGTAATTATTGAGGTTCAAGATTTTGGAGAAGTGATAACTGAAGCAGAGATGAATCATCTTTTTGAACAAGGATTCTCTACTAAAGGAAGTAGTCGAGGTTATGGTCTTTATATATCTAGAAAGATTATTGAAGAACATGATGGAAAAATATCTGTTATATCTAATGAAGCAGAAGGAACAAAGTTTATTGTACAATTACCAAAAGAAAACCATTCGCTCATAAGCTAATGGTTTTCTTGTTTCTCTAATAGTTCAATATATCTTTCACTAGATATATCAATTGTTTGAATTAAT
>CAZWXH010000038.1:0-16046 GCA_964637725.1 uncultured Coprobacillus sp.
AAACCAATAAATAAAATATATTTTCATTATTTATTGACATTTAATAGTTTGTCTTATATTGATCTCTAACAAACAAAAAAGACAAGTTCGTTAAAGATTATGCTTTAACGAGTCTTGTCTTTAAGATGTACCAGAATAGAATCTATTCGGGTATGTTGATACATCACACTGTGTGAGACTACTCCCTCATTGACAATATAATAGCATAGTCTAAAAAATATGTAAATAGTGAATAAATAATTGAATTATTTATATAATAATAAAGAATATAGGCATTGTATCATAATCAATGTACAAGATATGTAGAATTGTAGGAAAGGAAAGATAAAATGCAAGCTTGGTTAATATTCTTAATTGAACAATATGGATATATGAGTTTATTTTGGCTTATGATTATTGAAAATGTTTTTCCGCCTATTCCCTCAGAACTTGTTTTGACATTTGGTGGCTTTATGACCTCACTAACATATCTTACAATACCCGGAGTTATTATTGTTTCCTCACTAGGTTCCTTTATTGGAGCGTTGATTCTTTTTTGGGTAGGGAAGTTACTAAACCCTAGAAGATTAGAAAGATGGTTAGACAGTCCTTGGGCAATACGTCTCCATTTTAAAAAAGAACAAATAGAGAAAACTGAATTATGGTTTGAAAAACATGGCAAAAAAGCAGTTTTCTTTGGACGCCTTGTGCCTATGATTAGAAGTTTAATCTCAATACCAGCAGGAATGAGTCAAATGTCCTTTTTACCATTCTCTCTTTATACATTATTAGGAACAATCCTTTGGGATACAATATTAGTAAGCATTGGGGTAGCACTAGGAACGCAGTGGAATATTATATCTGTGTTCATGCAACAATATAAAGTCGTTATTTGGAGTGGTGTAGGAATTGTTGTTAGCATATACTTGATAAAGAAAAAGTTCACTTAATAAATTAATCCTATCACATAATTATCACATATTTTATCTATATACTAAGACAAGTGTTATCTATATGGAGGATATTATGAAACAAACAAACAAAAAGAATTATTCTAAAAGTGCTATCGCATTTTATATCTTAGCAGGATTAACATTCCTTGTCTTTGTATATTCAATGTATAATGTACAAATCTATTTATCAAGTGCTATTGATCAAGGTCAAATTTCATGGGCAGCGAATTGGTTTGATTTAATTGGTTATTATACAAATACTGCAAATGGTTTTGTGTATCTATTATATGCTGCTATTTTAGCAGGAATGGGATATGTAATTTCATTAATTAAACAAAACAAAAACACATCTCAAAATGGAGAAGAAGTATTTGTAGAAGAAACTAGCAATGATAGAGAAGAAACAATAATTGAAGAAATGAATGAAGAAGAGACAAAAGCATAATCTCTTCTTTTCTTTTATTCATTTTTAAACCAGTATGGTGTTCCATTTTCTTTATATTCTCCACTTATAGGATCAATAGGAATCTGTTGAATATGAGAATTGGGTTGATACCAAGGACCATTTTCGTTTTGTAAGTAATTGGCCATTGTTTGAAAGATGACTTTAGGTATCTTTGTATCCAAAGCCATTTTGACTTCTCGATTATCATCGTAGCCAATCCAACTTAAAATAGTATAATTGGGATTATATCCTGCACAAAGAACATCATAGGGTGTTGAACCTGTTTTTACAGCGAACTTTGATTTGGTTGGATAAGCCGACATAGTTGCATTTGTATAAGTATTAAACTGACTATCAAACGGTGATGTTAAAAGTTGGTTTAAGATTAAACAAGTATCAGGATTTAACAATTGTTTGTTTTTATCTTTATAAACATATAGAACATCACCATTATTATTGGTAATCTTATTGATAGTATGTACATCATTATAGATCCCTGTATTTGAAAATGTAGTAAAGATATTAGCAAGATTATAAACATTGGTATTTAATGTTCCTAAAGCTAATGAAGGATGGGGTGAAACATGGGTAAAACCAAACTTAGATAATGCATTAACTAAGGCTTGTTCACCTAAGAACATATGTGTTTTAACCGCAAAGATATTATCACTTACAGCGATTGCTTGAGCAAGTGTCACATCATTCATAGCGTATTTTTGATTGAAATTCGTTGGATTATATGTTTTACCATTATCGAGTTTGAAAGTCGTAGGTTCACTTTTAAACTTAGTTGTTGGACTAAAACCATTTTCTAAAGCAACATAATAAAGTAGTGGTTTCATTGTTGATCCTATTTGTCTTTTAGAACTTGTTGCACGATTGAATTGGGATGAGGAATAATTCTTCCCTCCAACTAAAGCAAGAACACTTGAATGAGAGGAATCAAGAACGATACTTGACACCTCAAGTTCATTACGATCTTTCATTTGTGAAGCAATAGTTTCATTTAATTGATTTTGAACAGATGAATTAAGAGTTGTTTCAACATTTAATCCTTGATTGATATAATTTTCTTTATAAAATCCAAGTTCTTTAAGTTCTTGGATAACAGTATCTTTGAAATAGGGATATGTCGCTGATAGTGAAGATGATGGATTAGGGTTTAATACAAAAGGTGTGTCAGCAATTTGTTGTACTTTGTTTTGATCTATATAATTAACTTCAACAAGTTTATTAAGAACCAACTTTTGTCTACTCTTAGCACCTTTCATATCCTTGAATGGTGAATAGTAAGTAGGACCATTAATAACACCTGCTAACATACTGGATTCATTTAAGTCTAAGTCTTTAGGATCTTTATTAAAATAATAAAGAGAAGCATTCTTGATACCATAAATACCATGACCAAAATAAACTGTATTCACATAACCTTGTAATATTGTATCCTTATTATAATGAGCCTCAAGCCTCGTTGTTAAAAAAGCCTCGGTAATTTTTCTTGTCCATGTTTTTTCATTTGTAAGAAAGAGGAGTCTTGCATATTGTTGAGAAATGGTACTTGCACCTTCAGACTTTCCGCCATCCACTAAATTGGCTTTGACTGCTCTTGCAATACCGATAGGATCAAACCCTCGATGACTATAAAAACGATGATCTTCAATAGCAACAATACTCGCTAAAAAGTCTTTAGAAATATCTTTTAGGGCAACATCATTACTTTGTTGATTAGATTGATAGTAAAGTTTCTTTTGATCATCATACATTCTAATATAATGACCTTGACCAAGGCTAGGGGCTTCCATTATAAAACTCGCTCCATATATAATTATTCCAAACACTAATATAGAGATTAATATGTATCGTAACCATTTAATAAAAATCTTCATCATAATCACCTCATCTCTCATTTTTACCGAAATTGTGTTATAATATTCACGGTGATAAGAAATGTATGAAACAAAACAAATTCATTATAAGATTATTTTTAAATTAGATGGGCAAAGTGAAACTATAGAATATAAATCTATAGGAGTTCTTTTACGTGATCAAAATACACATATTAGTTTTGAAACAAAAGATGGAGTTATTGATTTAATTTATGATGATAATCAAGTGATATTAAAACAAGGGGAATCTGTTTTGAATTTTTTATTTGATAAAGAAACATGGAATCAATATAAACTTCCTTATGGAGATGTTTCTTTAAAGACTCAATTAATAAAATTCAATGCCAATGATGATTGTATTAAAATGAAATATGAATTATATGATCAAGGTGGATTGATATCAACAGCCTATTTATTAATAACGTTGTTACCATATCATTATCAGGAGGCAATATGAAACTACTGAAAATCTTTTTAAGTCGGATGTTTGTATTTGGACTTTTGATTTTTGTTCAAGTTATTTGGATAGCAATTATTGGAGCAAGTGTTATTGAAAACATGAAATGGTTAAGAGTTCTTTTTTTAATTATTAGTACTTTTGTAGTTTTGTGGTTAGTCAATAAAGATGAAAATCCTTCTTATAAAATATCTTGGATTATTATTATTCTTCTTTTTCCTGCATTTGGTGGTTTGTTATATTTAAGTATAGGGAATAAGAAACCTTCAAGAAGAATTAGAAAATCTTTACAACCTATCTTAAATGAAATGCATTCCATTATGAATATGGATAATGAAGTATCACATATTATAAGTGATGCAAGAAGTTATGGTTTTACATATTTGTCAGATATAGGTTATGGAACATATCAGAATACGAAAACAAAATATTATTCATTAAGTGATTATAATTATAGAGATTTATTAAAGGATATAAGAAATGCAAAGCATTATATCTTTATGGAGTATTTTATTGTAAGTGAAGGGATGATGTTTGATACCATTATTAAATTATTAAAACAAAAGGTAAAAGAAGGTGTTGAAGTCCGTTTTATTTATGATGATGTAGGAAGTTTAACAACTATTCCTTTTGGTTTTGAAAAGACATTAGAAGCTTATGGTATCAAGTGTGTTGTCTTTAATCCTTTTATTCCCCTCGTATCAGTCGCAATGAATCATCGTGATCATCGAAAGATATGTGTCATAGATGGCTATATAGGCTATAGTGGAGGCTTTAACTTAGCAGATGAGTATATCAATGCTAAGATAAGATTTGGACACTGGAAGGATACAGGAATACGTTTAGAAGGTGATGCTGTATGGAATTTAACTGCTATGTTTTTATCAACTTGGAATGCTTATCGACACGAGGATAGTGATTACTTAAAATATCGACCAACAGTTTATAATAATCAAGTTTATCAAGAACAAGGTTATGTCGTCGCATATGGAGATTCACCGTTAGATGAAGAAAGGACAGGCGAAGATATTTATCTCAACCTTATTCATCAAGCGAAAGAAGAAATTCTCATTATGACACCATACTTTATTATTGATGATACAATGATGAAAGCATTAACTATGGCAGTCAAAAAAGGTGTGAACGTTAAAATTATCACACCCGGTATACCAGACAAGAGAAATGTATATAAAGTAACAAGATCATATTATTATTCATTAATTCAAGAAGGTATAGAATTCTATGAATATACACCCGGATTCTTACATGCTAAGGTTGTGTTAGTGGATAATAAAATTGCGACTGTAGGAACTATTAATTTTGATTATCGTAGTCTATATTTACACTTTGAATGTAATGTTATGTTATATGAAACATCAACAATAAAAGATATTCAAGCAGACTTTTGTGAAACATTAAAGTTATGTCATAAAATAGATAAAAAACATAGTCAAAGATTTAAAGGATTATATGAAGCAATATTAAGATTATTTGCGCCATTGATGTAAAAACCCTAATTAAGAATTATCATATCTTAACTAAGGTTTTTTTTACTTATTGATTGTAGTGTTTATTTTATATAATTTTTAAATTTTAATTTAAGATGGGAGGATCTTATTTTTAATGTTCAATTATTATAACTTTGTACAGTCAATAATTTAAGATTATTCAATTTTAAAGAGATATTATTATCCAAGATCTCTATAAGTAATGAGTTGTATTTCGTTGTCTCTAATATATTCAATAATATCTTTGTCTATTGATACTGCAACATCATTAAGTCTTTGAACAGTTAAAGATGTTTCAGAGAATAAATCTTTATCAATATAGCCACAATGACATATAAAGTAATTTATTTCATCATCTTTAATTGAAGGTAAAGCCTGTTCTAACAGATATTCCTTATAGCTCATTTCCAACTGTTCTTCAAAAGTGCATGGTTGATATTCTCCAGTATAGGCAAGATCTATGTAATAGTCATTAAAATATAAATCAGAACAATTATGTTTGATACCATATTTTTCAGCAACCACTTTAGCAGCCTTTTCGGTATTGGGAGTCAGTATAGAGTGTCCATTAATATATTCAGGTTTTCTTCCAATAAGTTCAACGAATCTTTTCACTTGATTTTCAGTCTCGATAAGAACTTCATTATAATCAAAGGGATCTTCTTCAAAGTGATATAGATATCTATCTATTGAAGAAAGAACATTGTCTTTTAATATTTGTCTAGAGGATCTAAATCTATTCCCTGAAGTAATTAAATGTGGAACTAATTTTGGATTACTAACAGGGCAACCTGCTTGAAGATTTATATCAATTCCCAAACACACATCAACTTCTTTAATACGATGTGCAGCATATTCAGAAGATTCCATATTGACAAAAAGTCCAGTGTTTTTAATTAAACCATCTTTTATAGCTCTAATTGTTCCATCAGTGACGCCATATGTTAAACCATAATCATCACTTTGGATAAGTAATTTTTTCATTATTATACAACTCCTTTTTCTTTTTCGTTTCCAAAACCAAATATCAATGCAAGAGTAAAGGGAACTAAGAAGGCAATAGCACAAGCTATAATACCATTTATTAGATTTGCTGAGCTTCCACCACTATAAGCTAGAAAACTCCAGAAACCGCCAGGTGCCATAACGTAACAATTGACATTCATTAAACCTATGTAGAAGCCACCAGCAAAGCCTCCAGCCAATACATATGCCATATTACGTTTGCTTTTCATAACAAAACCAAAAATCGTAGGCTCACTTATTCCGCCAAATCCCTCGGTTGTTATACAGCTTAATGCAAGTATTTTATCTTCAGGTTTTTTTGATCTGATTAATGCTGCAAATGGTAAAGACATCAATTGAAAGTCCATGATATAAGAAGCTGCCCAAATACAACGATCATAACCATTTTTTGCATATTCAACTAATGCGGCTGCGTTGAGCGCATGATGCATTCCTGTAATAATTAAGAATGGGAATAAAGCACCAACTAATCCAGTAGCGATAGGTCCTATAGTATCTTTTAACCAAACAATACATGTTGCTACTGCTGATCCAGACACTGTTCCAACTGGACCTAATATACATAAAGCAATTGGGACCATAACTAATACTGTACAAAGTGGATAAAGGATTCCTCTAATAACAGTAGGGAATAATTTTTTAAAGAATTTTTCAACTTTTGATAAAATCCAAGTAATAAGAAGTGTTGGTAGAAAAGAATTTGCGTAAGTGGTTGCAATCATAGGAATTCCGAAAACAGTAAAAGGTTTTCCTGATTCCACAATTTCTGCCAAAGTTGGGTGAAGTAGCAAGGAAGCTAATATAAGAGCTAGTGGGATATTAGCATCAAATTTCTTTGCTGCAGTATAAGCAACACATATTGGTAGAAATCTGAAGCAGTTATCACCAAGCATTGTTAATAATACAATAATATCACTATCATCAGGTAAAACCGCAAAAGTTGCAGACCCAAGTAAGGCAACTGATAGTTTTATCAAACCACCTACAGAGAAGATAATGAAAACGGGAGTAATACATTCTGTAATTGTCGCAACCACAGTATTAAAAATTGATTTAATAGAAAAACTCTTTTTCTGTTTTTCGCCTTCAGGGATGAGTTCATCAACTTTATCAGCAGTTTGAATATTTCCCAAGTCACATATGATTTTATAAAGTTCTTCAACTTCTTGACCAACAATTATTTGTAATTGATCACCAATCCATTGGAATCCAGCGATACCACTTAAATTACTAAGTTCTTTTTCATTCACTAATTCTCTATTTTTAATATTAAATCTCAGCCTTGTAAAACAGTGTGTAAAATGTACAATATTTTCTTTGTTTCCAATAAATTCAAGTATTTGTTGTGAAAGTTCTTTATAATCTATATTTGTCATATATTTTCCTCCTGAAATATAATTTTTTTAAAAGTTTATAATAAGTGATTTTATTTTTTTGTTATACAAGGTTTTTTTGCTATACTGAGAATCATATGAATTTTAGTAATATTTAAGTTATAATTGTTATGGATTTCAAATTTGGTCATCGCGTGTTGATTTTCAAATAATAAAATTATTTAAGTTCTGGCCAATAGTCTTTGTTTACAAGAATATAATCATCCAATAGATCTTTGGCTACTTTCGCACTTGTGACACACTTGTTTAAAGTTAATGCTTGCCATAATTTAGTGTATGAATGTTGTTCCCACGCATCAACAATGAGTTTTTCACATGCATTTTGTTGTTCCATAAGTCCTTTTTGAAAAGTCGGGATCTCGCCTATTGACAATCGTTCATAACCATCTTTATTGACGATACAAGGAATTTCTACCATAGCATCATTAGAAAAATTGCTAATCGCTCCATTGTTTTGAACGATTAATATCATTTTTTCATGCGTGTTGAAGGTTAATGCAATAGCTAAATCTATAATATAAGTTGCGTGATTACCTGCCTCTACTCTATATCCATTTGTTGAATTGTTTTGGGCTATCTTTTCACATATTTGAAATACCATTTTTTCTCTTCCATCTATAACTTGATTTGCTCTTGTATAGTTTGGATCGGAATGCTCAACAATGTAATCCGGGAAAAAGTAATACTTAAAATAACTGTTTGGAATTAATGTAGGATCTACTGCAAAAACCTCGCTTGCTTTTTTATATGTTTGATACCAACTATCGCTTTCAGGATAATTAGACATTTTAGGAGATACAAATCCTTTTTTTAGGACATATTCTTTTATTCTTGGCATAAGGTCATTACCATCGAGGTCGCGGATTTTATACCACCAACCAAAATGATTTAATCCAAAATACATAACATCCATTTGTTTACGATCTTTAAGTCCAGCAATGCTTGCAAGTTGGTCTTCTATTCCAATAGGCATATCGCAAATGTTGATAATTTTTGAGTTTGGTCTTAACCTTTGAACTGCTTCTGCAACAATTGCAGCAGGATTTGAATAGTTTAACATCCATGCATTAGGCGAATACTTTTCCATATAATCTAAATTATCAATGACCCCTTGGATTGATCTCATTCCGTATGCTATTCCACCAGGTCCACATGTCTCTTGACCAACACAACCATGTTTTAAAGCAATTCTTTCGTCTTGAGCCCTCATAGGAAGTCCACCAACGCGAATATGAGCCAAGCAGAAATCAACATCAGTATAAGCTTCTTTAGGGTTAGTTGTCGTAATAAATTCAATGTCTGGACTGATTTCTCTACATAAAATTTGACATGCTTTAGCAATTTTATTTTGACGAACTTCATCAATATCATAGAGTATTAGCTTTCTTAATGGAAAGCGATCTATCTCATTAAGTAATGTAGATACAATTTCAGGAGTAAAGGTACTTCCCCCTCCTGCAATAACAACTGAAAATTTTTTGTTTTTCATATTTACCTCCGAGTATATTATTAGTGTTATTAGTATAATAAATGCAGTTTTGTTATTTTTTTTAGTTCACCTCATTTCGAATTTTTGCCTTCTCAATATGTCGCGCGCCAATATCGAGTAGATAATATCTAGATATAAATTCAGAATTTATATAAAGGCTATCTATTTTGTGTAGCCTTCTCTATTAGAGAGACGACTTATGTGCAGTATTAGGTATATATATTCTTCATCAGTTAAATTCCATTTCAAATCATTGGTAAAATACTTTCCGATTTCTTGTGTACATTTATATATTGAAGGAAGGGAAGAAGATAAATATAAGTACATATCATTGTGATTTTTATTATCTTCAAATTTATTCTTTTTTGCACGTCGAAGCAGATAATATAAGTGTGTTACGAATCTAGAATAATTAAATCCGGATTTATCGATAGATATTTTTAAGTCTTCTTCGATAATGATAATGATTTTATCGATTATTCTCTCATCAAAATTTTTATCTCTTTGTGTTTTGTTGACATTTTCCGCATTAATTATATGAAGTGCAATATAAATTGCTTCTTCTTCGGGAATATTAATATCTGTTTTTTCCCTCATTAAATTTAAAGCCATATTTGCTATATCCATCTCGATATCGTACAAATATTGGATTTCATTTATAATTGGCAGTTTTATATCAATATTTTCTCTATACCTTTTAATAGCAAAATTTATATGGTCAGCAAGAGTAAATGCGACATTAGGGTTTGTTAAGTTATCTAATTTTGTTTTGGCGTACTCAATAACTTTAACTGATAGTTCAAGTATGTCTTCGGGAATATCGTTGATAAGATTGACGTACTCTGTATCAATATCATAATAAAGTCTTTGAATTTTATCTTGTTCAACCTCATAAGGGGGTGTTTTAAAACCAATCCCTTTACCAAATGCAACAACTTTGCGTCCGTTGCTGTCAATACATAATGCACAGTTGTTATTGATTTTTTTAATTACTTTCATTTTTTTGCGTCCTTTCTATACAATTTGTTAGAAAATATATTCTATTAGGTCATAATCTCTTCTAGTCTTTTTGTTTTCATAACAATGCTTGTTGGTTTGACATGTTCATTTTTTTCAATAGATAGTTCAACTTGTGAAGATTTAACTATAATAAGAATTATGGTCAAATCAACATTGTTTTCATTCATAAAATTTCTATCTATTTTTAGAATCGGAATATTTTTATCAACCTTAGTATTTTTTTTAACCAATAAAGTCATTCCTTCTCCATTGAGATTTACAGTATCAAGACCAATATGCAAGATAATTTCTGTTCCATTGTTAGATTTAATACCGAATGCGTGTTTGGTTTCAGCAATCATCACAATTTCTCCTGAACAAGGGGCGTATATTGTGTCTCCCTCGAGTATAAACGCGATTCCATCTCCGAGAAGTTTTTTGGAAAATACCAAATCATTAACCCTCTCTAGGGGAATTGCTCTACCATCAACTGGTGAGTAAATAGTATCAACTTGACTTGCTGATTTTTTTTTCTTAAATAACATTGTCTTTTACCTCCTTAAGACATGAAAAATATATTGGGGCATACCTAAAACAAAATGTTTTAAGGTAATGCCCCAAAAAGTTCTTTGAGTAACAATCCTATATATTTCGATATATTATAAACGGTTAAGTTTATATTTGTTAATTGAAACAAAGGAAAATAAAATTAAAAATCTTATCAATATTATGATGAAATATAGAGCAGGTATAAGAGTAAATAGAAAAACTCTTTGGTGCACACCATAAAACTGAATGTTTTAGGTAATGCCCCAAAGAGTTCCTTGAGTTACAATCCTTGTTACAACTCTATTATAATGACTACGCTTACATTTGTCAAATGTTACTTTTTGAAAATTATCAGTTTACTAATTTTTGGCTTGATAGTTAACTTTTTTTCTGAAATAAATATTTAGTGATAGATTATCTTCTAAGGAAGAGACTCTCTACTAAAATTATAAGAAAAATATTGACTATATCAGTAAATATGATATTGTATTTAGGTATGATATAAGCGTTAAAGGAGGCTATTATGGCTGTTAATAAAATAGAGCTTTCATTAAAGGAAGTTTTAAGACAATCAATTATAGATTTAAACTATGTTGATGATTATTCATTAGATAATATTGTGATTGAAATACCAAAAGATAAAGCTCATGGAGATTATTCTAGTAATATTGCAATGCAATTAACAAAGCTTTTAAAAAGAAATCCTAGAGAAATAGCACAAGGAATTATTGATGCTATTGATAAAGATAAGGGAAATATCGATGCTATTGAAATAGCGGGTCCTGGTTTTATTAATCTTTTCTTAAAGAAAGATGCCATGACTTCTATTATAAAAGAAGTATTAGAAGAAAAAGATGATTATGGAAAAAGTGATTTTGGTAAAAATGTAAAGTATAATGTTGAATTTGTTTCAGCCAATCCGACAGGTGATTTACATTTAGGACATGCAAAAGGAGCAGCTGTTGGAGATAGTATTTGCCGTATAATGCAAGCTGCTGGATATGATGTATCAAGAGAGTACTATATTAATGATGCTGGTAATCAAATCACAAATCTTGCGATTTCTTTATATGCTAGATATTTACAATCATTTGGTATTGATAAAGAACTACCAGAAGATGGTTATTATGGTAAAGATATTATAGAAATAGCAGAGAAGATTAAAAATAATATTCAAGATAAGTATGTAAATGCTGATGAAGAAGAAGCACTTGCTTATTTTAGACAATTAGGAATTGAATTTGAACTTCAAAAAATCAAAGATATTCTTAAGGAATATCGAGTTGAATTTGATGTATGGTTTAGTGAAACATCTTTATATAATGAAAACAAGGTTGAACCAACAATACAAAAACTTAAAGATAAAGGGTATACTTATGAAAGTGAAGGCGCTTTATGGTTAAGATCAACTGATTTTGAAGATGATAAAGATAGAGTTTTAATTAAAACAGATGGAAGTTATACATATTTAACTCCTGATATTGCATATCATTTAAATAAACTAGATAGAGGATATGAATATTTAGTAGACTTACTTGGGGCTGATCATCATGGCTATATCAACCGTATGAAAGCCGCTATTCAAGCATTAGGGTATAATGCTGATCAATTAAACATTGATATTATGCAAATGGTGCGAATGGTTGAAAATGGTGAAGTTGTAAAGATGAGTAAGCGTACTGGGAATGCTGTTACTATTAAAGATTTAATCGATGATATCGGTGTTGATGCGACACGTTATTTCTTTGTATCTAAAGCAGCGAATACGACTTTTGATTTTGACTTAGGTTTGGCGAAATCAAAATCTAATGATAATCCAGTTTATTATGCTCAATATGCTCATGCGAGAATGTGTTCAATTGAGGCTCAAGCTAAAAAAGCTTCAATCGATGCTGCTGATCACTTTGAGTTATTAACTCATGCTAAAGAAATTGAGTTAGTGAAGCATATCAATGAGTTTAGAAATGAAGTTGTCGAAAGCGCAAAATTAAGAGCACCACATAAAATTGCGAATTATACACAAAAACTTGCTCAATTGTTCCATTCGTTTTATAATGATTGTTATGTTATAGATGAAAATAACATTGAGTTATCTTCACAAAGGCTTTCACTTGTGAAAGCCAGTCAAATGACTTTAAAGAATGCATTAAAATTAATCGGTGTAAACGCACCTGAAAAAATGTAGGAGGATATTATGATTGATTATAAACAAAGTTCAATGGTAGATGTTGCTTTTGATTTAATGAAGAAAAAAAAGAAACCAGCAGATTTCTATAAATTATGGCAAGAAGTATCAGAAATCAAAGGATTTAGTGAAGTAGAAAAAGATGAAAACAAATCTTTGTTCTATACAAACATTACTTTAGATGGAAGATTCATTACAACAGGAGAAAACTGTTGGGATTTAAGAAGTCGTCATAAATTTGATGAAGTTCATATTGATATGAATGATATCTATGCTGATGAAGAAGAAGCTGAAGAGGAAATTGAAGAAGAAGACGGATTAGTTGAAGATGATTATAATTAAGGGATAGAAATATCTCTTTTTTTGTTAAAATAGGTATGATATATATTCAAATCATTATACTCATTTACTATTATCAATAATTTCAGTATAATAGAACAAGGTGATAGAGATGACAGATATATATTATGAAGTAGTAGGAAATGGTTTTCCGCTTGTGTTATTGCATGGTAATGGCGAGAATCATCATATTTTTGATGAGACAGTTAAAGTCTTATCAAATAAGTATCAATGTATTTTAATAGATTCAAGATATCATGGGAAGTCAGTTCATAGTGGTGAATTATCATATCAACAAATATCAAGAGATGTTATGAGTGTTATTGATGAACTACAAATAGAGGCATATGATGTTATTGGTTTTAGTGATGGAGGAATTGTATCATTACTTTTAGCTATGAATGATTCAAGGTTAAAACATTTTGTAACTTTAGGCGCAAACACAAAACCTTCAATGCTCAAACCAATATATCGAATTGGTATGTATATGCAATATGTTTGTATACTACCATTTTGTTTGTATCATGCAAAGGCAAGGAATTCATATAAACTTATTCAATTAATGTTAAAACAACCATCGATTGAATATGAGGATTTAAAGGATATTAAAGTTCCTGCATTAATTATGGCAGGTGAATATGATATGGTTAAAGAAATAGATACAATGAGGATTAAAGAATCTTTACCTTATAGTGTAGTGAAAATTATTGAACAAGGAAATCATTTCTTATTAAAGGATTCATTTGAAGAAACAATTAAAGAAATTAGATTATTTTTATCAATGTGTCATCTGGAGGATTAATATGAAAACATGTATAGTGAAAGATATTGAGATTGGAAAAGGCAAACCTAAAGTATGTCTTCCTCTTGTCGGAAGTAGTAATGAAGAGATTTTAAAGCAATTAGAATCTTTTCATAATTTTCAATATGATCTTTTAGAATTACGTATAGATTTTTATAAAGATGTTTTAGATTATAAAAAAGTATTAGAATTATTAAAAATGCTTCATCAAAAGACTGATAAACCACTATTGTTTACATATCGTTCTTTAAGAGAAGGTGGTCAAGTTCAACTCTCCGATGAACAGTATACAACGCTTATTGATACAGTATGTCAAAGTGGTTGTGTTGATATGGTTGATATAGAATTAGATAGTGGCAATGCCTTGGTATACAAACTTGTTGATATAATTCATAACAGTAATAAGAAAGTCATTATGAGTCATCACAACTTTGAAAGCACACCTAGTGTAGCTGATATGATTGATACACTAGAACATATGGAGGTATTGAATGCGGATATCTTAAAACTGGCGGTTATGCCACAATCCAATAAAGATGTTATATCTTTAATTAATATGACTATAGAAATGTCCCATAAGTTATCAAGACCGCTAGTTACTATGTCAATGGGAGAGATAGGAACTATTTCAAGAATAGCTGGTGAATTGACAGGTTCAGCTATTACTTTTGCGAGTGGTGGAAAAGCTTCTGCCCCTGGTCAAATTGAAGTAACAGATATGAATGTAATCTTAGAGGCCATTCATCATGATTGACCTAACAAAAGCAATGCAGGCATTCAAAGATTATATTTTTCAATTTGATGCTACAATTCCTTCAATTCGTTTAAAGATTATTCATACATATGAAACAATGAAATGTAGTGATTATTTATGTCATCAAATGAATTTAAATGATGAAGATAAGTCATTAGCTTCTTTAATTGCTTTACTTCATGATATAGGAAGGTTTGATCAATGGATGAGATATCAAACATTCGAAGATTATAAATCTGTTGATCATGCTATATTTTCTTCTGAAGTCTTATTTAAAGAGGGGTTTATAAGAAAATTCATTGATGATAATCAATATGATGATATAATAAGAAAGGCAATTGAACAACATAATCGCTTTATTATAGAAGAAGGCTTTAATGAAAGAGAATTATTGTTTATTCATCTTATAAGAGATGCAGATAAATTAGATAATTTTAGAGTTAAAGAAGTTGAATCTTTAGAATCTATTTTTCAAACATCCTTAGAAGAAGTTTGTAAAGAAAAAATAACGCCTACAATCTATAAACAAATATATAATCAACAATTAGTTTATGGACCTTCAAGAGTCACTCATTTAGATATGTGGTTATCATACATAGCTTTTATCTTTGATTTACATTTTAAAGAAAGTCTTTTATATATAAAAGAAAATAATTGGATTAATCGTTCATTTGATCGAATACAACCAATTGATAAAAAAACAAATCAACAATACTTGGAATTAAAAGAAAGAACAATAGATTATTTAAAGAGGATTAATTAAGCATGGGCCAAAGAAAAACATTAAAAATAGTATATATATCATTACTCACAGCGATTGCGATCGTACTTCATATGATTGAATCAACGATACCATTACCATTACCACTTGGCGTTAAACTTGGTTTTGCGAATATCATATCATTGATTGTAATTCAGTTATACGGCACTAAAGAGATGTTTTTGGTTAATTTCTTTAGAGTTATCATCGCTGGATTATTGACAGGAAGTTTTATGAGTTATCCTTTCTATATAAGTTGTGGTGGCGTATTGTTAAGTAGTATAATGATTTCAATTGTTTATAAATTTGCGAAGTTACCACCAGTATCTATTTCTATTATTGGAGCTGTATTCCATAATATAGGACAACTCATGGTTGTTTCATATATGTTTAGTTCACTCGCAATGTTGCCATATATCTTTGTGTTACTTGCTTCAGCAATTCCAACTGGAATCTTCACAGGTCTTGTCTCAATTGAAGTTGTAAAAAGAGTTAAAAAAGAAAAATTCCAATAAAGTAGG